>CAZMLU010000009.1:0-51606 GCA_964567295.1 uncultured Desulfovibrionaceae bacterium | reverse complement strand
ACACAGTAAGATATTTGTGGAAATAACTAAGTTGATATTCCCTTTCTTCGGTCATGTTTTACCCTCCTTGAAAATAATTTAATAGAATGAGAGCATTTCCTCTTCTTGAAAGATTAAAGTGGAAAAAAGTTTAACATTTCAAAATGATACCAGATAAAAATACAATTTTATCCCCTCCCAATATTCTTTAATTCAAAATAGTGCCGTAGAGCATGCCGGATATAGTGGCCATCACAACCACCAAAGCGATAAATAGCCCGGTTTTCTTGATTCCCATAATACTGTTGATAACAAGCATGTTGGGAAGGCTAATAGCTGGTCCGGCCAACAACAAGGCAAGGGCAGGACCCTGTCCCATTCCCGAGCCTATAAGACCTTGCAAAATAGGTACCTCTGTTAAACCAGCGCAGCACCATAAAAGCCAAAATAGCCAAGAGCACAACCACCAGGTACCATTTCGTTTCAAATACCATAACCCAGAATCCGGTTGCCTGCTCAGGTCTGCTCCAAGCGGCAAAAATGAGGATAAAGATCAATACCAGGAAAAAGAGCAGGTTCTGGTAAGGAGTTCGGGTCTCTTCCGGTTGACCGGGCATCTGGTCCATCATGCTTTTTGTTTTTTGTTCCTCTTCTTCGCGGCAGAAATAGGCCATTAATAGACCGATAACAACAGCGAAAAATACTGCGCCCACAGTTCTGGCCAGGCCCAGTTCCCAGCCCAGCACGCGGGCAGTAAGAATGATAGCTAGCACATTTATGGCCGGCCCTGCATAGAGAAAAGCGGTGGCCGGACCTATCCCCGCCCCCTTTTTCCAGATTCCAGCGAAAAGGGGCAAAACTGTGCAAGAACAGACGGCGAGCACACTACCGGAGCAGGAAGCCACTGGATATGATAACCACTTGGAAGCCCCGCTTCCGAAATATTTCAAAACTGCACCCTGGGATATAAAATTAGCAATAGCCCCAGCGATAAAAAGACGGGAACCAGGCAAAGCAAAACATGCTCCCGGGCATACTCCTGGAGCATATGGAAGGCTTCCACGATAGAAACTTCTACCACGGGATGGCCGAAGGGAATAAAATAGACTGCCAGGAACACGCTTATCATCAAAACAAGCTTATGCCATTCTTTCATAACTGCTTCATCTCCTTATAAAAGCAATAAGTTAACGGTTACAGTTCTTCCTGAATCCATTTTTTGATCTCTTCCCGCCGGGGGACACGGCCAAAGACTTTTACTTTCTCGTTGATTACCAGTCCTGGAGTATCATTACGTCGTGCTCCATAATTTTCTCCAAAGCTGTTACCTTCTCAACATCGGCGGCCACACTCAGCTCTGCCAAAGCGTTTACGGTTTCTTGCTTCAGCTTTTGACAGTTAGCACAACCAGGGGCGAGAATCTTAACATTCATTTTTTCATCCTCCTAACTATAATTATCCAAACGCCACACAAAATACTTAGGCAAGGATTTTGCTCCTACTTTCCCAATGCATCTTGAGGATCTCTTTGGTTAAGTCAAGTATTTGAAATACGCGATAATTGCTGACGCGGTAGAAAACCTTTAAGCCCTCCTTGCGACGGGAAAGAATTCCCTCCTTAGTTAGAAGAGAGAGGTGCCTGGAAACATTAGGCTGATCCGTTCCCATGTCTGGAACAATCTCGCAAACGCACCTCTCGCCTTCTCTTAACAACTCCAAAATTTTTAGACGGGTAGGATGAGCAAGAGACTTTAAAATATCCGCATGATATTGTTTCACCTGGCTGGACAACACAATCACCCTTTCAAGAACCATTATGGATAATATTTATTATATTCTTAATTGGTTATATAGTAACAAAAACATATACAAAATGCAACCTTTCTAAAAAAAATAGGGGGGTATGATTAAGCCCCCCTATACCTCTCTTATTATCTCTTTTTATTTAATAAGCTAAAATGGCCTACTAACCATTCTTTGTTTCTTCTTTTTCTTTATTTTCCTCCAGCCTTTCACGTGCTATCTTATAACCATAACCACCGATGGCTGCGGCCAATGCAAACCCTCCGTAAGCGCTGAGCGCATGCCACCCAGCTCTGCTGAGGGTGAAACCTTCGGGCTCCAATTCGTATTCTTCCGGGTCTTCATCAATGAGCAGCAGTACTCCGGTATCTTCTTTTCCGTAAAGAGATGCTTTCTCTTTTCCGGCTTCACGAAGAACTTCGACCCTTTCCTCACCCCTGGATATAAGCTCTTCCCGGTCTCCGAATAAGATAGCCCCCACGGGACAGGCCTCTGCACAGTAAGTTGATTCGCCCTCCACAACACGGAAGGCACAAAAGCTGCACTTTTCCATATTATCATCGTCTTCAGGGTCCAGCTGGGGAACAGTAAAGGGGCAGGCATCTATACAGGCCCCGCATCCGATACAGGTTTCTTTGTCGACTTCTAACATGCCTCCGTTTTCCCCTTCGACATGAAAAATGGCATCCACAGGACATATCTCTTTACAAGCTGCCACGAAACAGTGCATGCAGGCATGTTTCTTGTAACGCAACTTTACATTTGGATAGCTACCAGTTTCATAGCCCTTCATCTCGGTGCGCAATATACTGTAAGACGCATCGTATTTCGCCTTGCATTCTACGGTACAGGCACCACAGCCAATACACTTAGTCTGGTCTATTAACATGGCTTTATTCACAGTTATCTACCTCCTTTACCTACGCTTTATAAACGTTAACACAAAAGTCCTGCATCTGAGACCCGGCACCGGGATCTCCGGTTGCCAACATTTCATCGATCGGCATGGTAGGAATTAAATCTCCCTCGTTGGCTCCCTTGTTAAAGGCTATAGTAAGCTCCTTGGACCAGTGACCGAACCCGTGCTCAATACATACTGTATCGGGCCGGATACCCTCCATAACCTTGGCCTTCAAGGTTACCTGGTTTGCCCTGGATTCAACGATTACTTCATCCCCGTCCTCGATACCCAGGTCTGCGGCCGTGACACTGTTCAGCATTACGCTGTTTTCTTCTCCATAAGCCTGCATCATCAGCTCGTTATTCTGGGTTTGGCTCATCTTATGCATGGGGGGGCGGCTGATAATCATATAATAAGGGTATTCATCTGTTGGCATTTCTTTCTTGGGCTGCCAGTGGGGAAGTGGGTCATAACCATTTTCCTCCAGCACGGTAGAGTAGAGCTCAATCTTATTGCTGGGCGTGTCCCACTCGGTCCTTCCTTCAAAAGGACTTTCGTCGCTCCAAATACCGTTATTTTGCTTCAGCTCTTCCATGGAAGTCCCCAAGGCTCCCAGGCGCTGCTCATTCAACTCCCCACTGCTTACCCCCTCAAAGTACTCCCCGTACCCCATGGCCTGGGCTAGGCCGGTAATAATGCCGCCGTAACCTCTTGTATCATAAAGCGGGTCTATAACGGGCTCACGTAAAGCAATCTGGGGATAAAAGGCATGGTAAGACCTACTTCCAAAACCGGAAGATTCCAGGTAATAGGGTTCCGGGAAAACCACATCCGCCATCTGCACCATTTCAGAAGGCCAGACATCACAAACAGCCACAAAATCAAGCTTTTGCAGTGCTTCCACAAAGCGAGGGGCATTGGGGAAAGCCAGGACGTTGTGCTTGCGAATAAAGGCAGCCTTAAGAGGATATGGCTCTTCCTCCAAAATTGCCTCGGTTATAGTCGAAAAATCTCCCCTCCGCGTCGGCCCGATGATGGGGTGTTTCTCAAAACCGTCAATTCTGGCATCAGACATCTCGGGGTAATCGGGAGGCGGAAAAGCATCATCGAAGGAAACCATGCTGGGAGTCCTTCCAATAATCTGGCCCCCTTCCCGGTCGATGCTGCCAACCAGGGCGTTAAGAATATTTATACAGAAAGCTACCCGCCAGGAATTGGCATAATTAGGGCCACCGGCATCACGCTTATGGTTTGGTATCAGGGCCGGCTTGGTGGTCGCAAACTCCCTGGCCACCCGCTCAATAACATCAGCATCTACTTCCGTTATTTCCGCAGCCCACTCGGGAGTATAATCCTGCACAGCAGCTGCAAGCTGTTCCAAACCGGAGGTATAGTTATCCACATAATCCTTATCATAGAGCTCTTCGTTAACAATGATGCGGATCATGGCCAGCATGAAAGCCAGGTCCGTCCCCGGCTTGATAGGAATCCATTCCCCGCCCAGAGCACCTGTAATGGTCAGCCTGGGGTCCACGTAAACCACCTTGGCACCATTTTCTACCGCTTTTACGTATTCCCTTGCGGACATATTCTTGGCCTTGGAAGGCTGATCCCAACCAAAAGAGAGGATATACTTGGCCCTGCCTACATCCAGCATAAAAGGACGATTGCCGGTACCCATGGCAGCTCTCCAGAGGGCCGTATAAGTGGTAAAACAGGTACTGTGATGCTGGACATGATTGGGGGTTCCTATTGCTCTTTGGAGTCGGTTCATCCAATCATGTCCCCGGGAAATAAAGGCCAGGGACTGAGGTCCATGCTCTTCAATCGCCTCGTTATAAGCGTTAGCAGCTAATTCAAAAGCTTCGTCCCAGTCAATTTTTACCCATTCAGGGTCTACACCCGGCCCCTTTTCAGGGTTGGTTCGCTTCATGGGATGCTTAAGCCTATCAGGATCGTAAAGGTCCTTTAGGGCCGAGTACCCTTTAACACAAAGATGTCCTTCAGCTACCTGGTCGTCAGGATTACCGCGAATTCTCCAGGCCTTATCATCGGCAATATCCACTATCATGGCGCAGTTAGCACTACAAATGCCGCAAAAATTGAATTTGGTATCGGTAATCTCAGGTTCCACCGAAACCAGCGTTTTATCAATTTCTGGCTTTTCCTCATCTGGATCATCTACAACCTCTTCTTCAGGCTGACATCCGGCAAACATAAAGTTGCTGGCAGCCCCTGCCGTCACTGCCGCTCCTGAAGCCAAAAGAAAAGCGCGCCTGCTAAGTTTCCATTTTTCTTCTTTTTTGCTCATACTTTAGAACCTGGCTTTATAATCATTCAAAATGACTCAGCCTTCCTTCTTAGGAAAAAATGGAAGACTTGAGCGAGCCAGGTTTTACCTCCCCTCGTTTGTATAATTGTCGTTAGAAAAATATTCTTGTAAGCAGTACAGGTCCGCTTCAATAAATTCTGCAGTCAATTCTGCCACAGAACTATAAAACGGGTGCCTGGTTTTCTCCATGATATCTTTGCTTAGCTGTGGAACCCATCTACTTAGATGCTGTTCCAGAAAAGTGCATTGGATCTGGAGCATGCGTTTTTTTTCTTCTTGACCTAACTCTCCATCTTCCTCTTCCTCTTCTAGCAGGAATCTTCCGGACATATAGGATAAAGCGGCCATCAATCCCAACTCTATCGCAATATGATCCTCGGGGTGCAGCTGGCTTTTTTCTTTCTCGACTCCAATGCTGCGATAAAATTTCCTAACCTCTTCCCAGGGCTTATCCATAAGCAATTTCTTTTTGCCCCTGTAGATTGATTCGAAAGGATTTACACCGTGGGGAGTAAGAAATAAATAAGCAAACTCCCTTCTCAAATCCAAGTTTTCCTTTTCTTTTTTCTCGTCGCTAAAAGGCTCACCCCACCTTTTTTGAATATTTTTGATGCCCTCCTTTAGCTTAAAGCCTTTCTCTTCCGGCAGTAGATCGAAAATATTTCCGAGTCGCCAAACATTCTCCTGATTTAAGGAGTCAGCAACCTGGTCTACGCTTACCTCATCATTAAAAACTGCCGACAGAAAGCTGTAAAGGAGCCCCCTGCTCTCACCATCCACCCAACTTAAAACATCTTGCGGTTCCCTACCGAAAAGCCATTCCTCCTTTCGCTGTGTTTTATTCTCCAAGTAACCACCACCTAATTCTATTTTACTCACCATAGTTGCTTCTAGAAAGGTTTTGGCTAAGTAGCATTTAGTAATATCTACTAGCAAACAAGAATAACGATAATACAATTAATATTACTAATTATACAACAATGCAAACCTTATAACAAGCATAAAAAACTTGCTTTTGGTATCTTGACGCCTATAACACTTTCGCTTTTTTTGTCCATGTTCCTTTAGACTACACGCTGGCAGAAGAAATGAAAAAACAGGGCGGGCGTTTAACGAGAACTGAAAATATAGGCATTCAGAAGCTTTTCCTTCGGAGAAAGGCCATTAACTATTCCAATATCCATTAAATACTCAAATAGCAACGCAATATTTGTTGCTTAATCAGTCATTGCTATTTTCATTCCACCAATAAGTGCAAAAGAATTTTTCCACCCACATAGGAACCCGCCAAAACAAAGATCCCAAACACCCATCCATGAAGTGAAAAAGACGGTATGGCGCTAAAAAAAGCACCTATATTACACCCCAGTGCTATTCTCGCCCCAAATCCCATCATAGCTCCTCCAATAAATGCAGAATAGAGAAATCGAACGGAGCGCCACTTTCTGATTCTAAACTCACCGGCCAGAAGTGCAGCGAGAAAAGCTCCCATGATAATTGCCATAAAATGATACAGAAGAGGGAAAGTGAAAAAAGGAACGAAAGAAGCGGGGTATAAACAAATGCAATGCCAATCATCTAAAAATAACCTCTCGTTAAAAAAAACCCAGGTATGAGGGGTAGCACCCAGCAACTCACTCACCCAGGCCGCAAAATAAGTCATGCCTGTTGTTACACTCCAAGGGGCTCCCCATAATGCAAAGAGAAAGACATTCAGTAAACCAAGACTTACACCTCCAACAACATAAGGCCAAGGTTTTTTAAAAATCCTCTTATACAAACTGCCCTTCTCAGCTCCAGTTTTTTTGTCAGAAAAAAATTTCCGCAGGTCTTCCATAAAAAATAAAGATCCCAACCGAAAAGGACCTTTCCAATTTTTCTCATAAGCATAAGCAATAAATAATAACCCCAAAAGCACCAGAAATTGCAGTGCAATGGCACCGTTCCAACCTAAAATATATGGCAGGAAAATTGCCGGCGATGCTTCAATAAAATTATTGTGCCACCAGCCTATCTGCCAGGCTCCTAATCCCGAACCCACAAGGAATCCCAAAAGTGCCACCCACTGCATCTGGTAGCCTTCCCCACTGCGCATGAGGACTCCTGAAGCACATCCCCCCGCGACTACCATACCACCACCAAATACAAAAGCACCTATCGCAGTAAACAGGCCGACCGGCCGCACAATTGCATAAGTTTCCAAAAGAGACACGTCAGGATTAAGAACTTCGAGTATAAGAAATCCGATGGTAGAAACCATTAAACTTATTAACACAGCCCTGGTAAGCCTGGTATTTCAGATCAAAAAAATGTCTCTAAAAGCAGCGGCAAAACAGAACCTCGAACGCTGAAGCACAAAGCCAAAAAACAAGCCAAAGAACCAGGAATAAAATGCAGTTGGAAGATGCACGTTAAATAGCAAGAGAATGATAATATTTACACCTAATAGGAGAAAAGCTAATTTGATCTGCCAAAGCACGTTAAGTTCCATGCGGCTAGTTGTTTTTTTGCTTTTTTCTGCAGCACTTTTCAATAAACATCAACCTTTTTATAAATCAATTATTATTATAAATGTGGCCAGGAACGAACCAAGGGTTATTATACAGGGACAACCATTATTAAGCAATGTTTTTTACAGGAAGGGTTTTATCAATAATAGTATGACACAAAAAGGAGCCCTTTACCGCACGCTTGTATAGTGTTATACTATTTTTAAAAAACAAGATGGAGGCATCTCATGAATCTCAGTCACTTGGCTTCTTTTTGCCAGGTCATCAAAAGCGGCAGCATTACACAAGCATCCCGAGAGCTACATATCAGCCAACCTGCCCTAAGCCTGCAAATTCAAGATCTTGAAAAAATTCTTCAGACCAAGCTGCTGGACAGGGGCAATAGAGGTGTTGCACCTACCAAATCGGGACAAATCTTATTTGACTACGGAACCAAAATACTAAATCTGGCCTATAATATGCAACAAGAAATAGACAATGAGAAAGATGGCTCCCTTGAAGAACTAGTCGTGGGGGCTTCCTGTACTATGGGAAACTTTGCGCTTCCCTGCAGTGTTTATATTTTTAAAGAAACCTTTATAAAGCACTCCATCACCTTGGATATTTCCAATACCAAAGATGTCCTGGAAAAATTGGCCAACGGTCAAATAAAAATTGGTGTCATCGAAGGACCTTTAAATAACTCCTTAAAAGAAATCATTAATGAAAACAGGCTAAGTCACAAAAAAATTGCTCAGGACGAACTTGTTATTATTGCTCCTTACGATGAAACATGGAAAGAAATACATGAAATACTCCCCGAAGAACTACCAAAATTAAACCTTATACTCAGAGAGAAAGGATGCGGGATACGGGAAACTGTAGAAGAAACTTTTTCCAAAAACGGCATAAATATTAACGAGCTTAATATACTGCTTGAGCTTAACAGCAGTAATGCTATCATATCTTCGGTAGCAGCAGGAAAAGGAATATCGATACTCCCCAAAATGTCGCTGCGCAAAGAACTGCGCCACCGCAACTTGAAAGCAGTAAAATTGCAGGATATAACCTTTAAACACCATATCCATTTGCTCCATACTTCAACTTATCCAAAAGACTCTCTATCATCTACTTTTATCGGCTTTCTCACTTCTCCGGCCAGAGGCTTCTGTTAAATAAGCTTGCCTATATATGCAATTAATCAGACATTCCTTTTTCAATCTCGATCTGCCAGATACCTTCCTCTACCTCTTCAATTTTACATTGATAGCCGTAATTATTTTCAAAGTGGCCGGTTACGCTTTGGATAGAACAACTGTGGTCGGTCTCCAGAACCACCTTTTCTCCTGCTTTAAGTTTCTTAAGTTTTTTTTCCGCTTTTATAATAGGTATGGGGCACATTTCTCCCAGGGCATCAATAAAATGTTCCATTGCAAAACCTCCCCGCTAAAAATTTCTTTTTCCAATCATTAAGACCTGATTATTGCAATTTACTATGCTTTATTATTGCTTATTATTTTACTCATTATTAATAATAAATACTACATTCACCTGGCTTTTCCTGTAAGCACGAGTTAGTTTCTCAATAACAATTCTTTTATTTGCGAGTAACTTGTTTTTGCAAATTTTCACGACATGATGTGTTCCCCTGAAAAGGGTTTCCTGCAAGAAAGCAACCTCTGGTAATGAATAATAATGGAAAGGGTGTAGTTTTTGAATGGCTATGACGCGAAGAGATTTTATGAAAAATTTCTCCGTTGCAGGGGGTTTGGGATTGATAGGCTTTAGCGGCTTATCAATGGTATTAAAAGGATGTTCAGCAGAAGAAGAACGAGATGTGGCGCTGGAGGATTTCCCTGCCTATGCCAGACTGGAGGATAAAGGTGATTTTGTAGAAAGGATTGAACAGGCCTATGCAGTAATGGAGAATTGTTCGCTCTGTCCACGCCGATGCGGGGTAAACCGCCGTGAAGGGGAAATTGGCTTCTGCCAAGCCCCGGAAAAGGCAATGGTTTTCACACATAATCCCCATTTCGGAGAAGAACGCCCGCTTGTAGGAAGCAACGGTTCGGGAACCATCTTCTTTTCCAACTGCAATCTTCGCTGCGTATTTTGCCAGAACTATCCCATAGCCCACAAAGGCAAAGGACACGAGTGCAGCGATGAAGAGTTGGCGGAAATGATGTTTGACCTGCATAAAAGGGGTTGCCATAACATCAACCTGGTTACACCAACCCATGTCATGCCCAATATACTTAATGCTACCCGAATCGCACTTAAGAAAGGTCTGAAACTCCCCCTTTGCTATAACACAAGCGGTTATGAGGACGCAGAAAAGATAAAGATGTTAGACGGTATTATTGACATCTACCTGCCGGACATGAAGTTCATGGAAGATGCTGAGGCGGAGCGTTACAATAATGCCGAGGCTTACGACTACCCGAAGAAAGCGCAAGAAGCGCTTATTGAAATGCACCGCCAGGTTGGAGACCTGATTACTGATGAGCATGGCGTTGCCTTGCGCGGACTGATGGTGCGCCACCTGGTTATGCCGAACCGCGTAGCCGGCACCAAAGAGTTCGTCGACTGGGTAGTTGACAACCTTTCTACAGAAACATATGTTAATATTATGGCCCAGTACCGCGTCGAACACAAAGCCTTCGATTACGAGCGCATAAACCGCGCCATCACCCCGGAAGAATTCATCGAAGCTATAGAATGGGCCAAAGACGTCAGATTAACCAATCTTGACGGAAGGTCTCTTGAACAGTACGAGAGATTCCGCTATCAGCTCAGTCAAAGATAGCCTGTTTAAGCTTTGCCTTTATTTCAAGCCCACTTACCGGGTATCTCCTGACCACAATATTTGCACTTGCCGTTTTCCATATACATCCCTTCTATTACAAACCCTATACGATCTATAACTATCTCCCCGCAGCTCGGGCAAAACGTGTTTTCTGCTTCATGATCCGTTACCCGTGTTATATAGACAAATTTAAGACCGGCTTCCTGGGCGAGACGACGGGCATCATCAAGGGTGGAAACAGAGGTTCGAGGCAGATCGGAAAGCTTATAAAGGGGATAAAAGCGAGCAAAGTGAAGCGGTACGTCTGTGCCCAGTTCATTTGCTATCCATTTACACATTTCGCTGATCTTTTCCTTATCGTCATTCAATGTCGGAATCAGTATGTTTGTGATCTCAATATGCACACCTTTATCTCTCAGCATTTTTAGAGTATCCAGCACTGTATCCAATTCTCCTCCAACAATTTCCTGGTAAAATTTTGCATCAAAGCTTTTTAAGTCAACATTTACTGCATCAATCTTTTCTATGATCTCCTGCAAGGGCTCCGCACATATATAGCCGGCAGTATGTACCAAGTTAAGCAGCCCTGATTCCTTGGCCAGGTTAGCAATATCCGCCATGTATTCGTAGAAAATCACCGGTTCACCAAAAGCATAACTCACGGACGGCAAATTTGACTCCCGAGCATATTGTATTACCCTTTCCGGGGGCACATCATGGGCATAGACATTTTCTGGATACTCCAAGGCCATATCCCAGACCTCACAAAACTTGCAATCCAAGTTACAACCTGCCGTAGAAACTGAGAGTGCCCGACTACCCGGCAACACATGGAAGAAGGGCTTACGCTCGATAGGATCTTCCTGCAGCAAAGCAGGGTTGCCGTATGCCAGAGTGTAGCCCTTCCCTTCTCTATTTTCACGAACTCGGCATGGGGCCCTTTCTCCCACCTCTAATTGGCAATGCTTGGGACAAAGTTCACAACGAACTTTTGCCTGATCGAGTTCCGAAAACCAAGGGGAACGTACAGGGTTAACCAGGCCTTTTTTTTGACCCATTATATTGTCATGGTTTTTTAGATCATTTTCATCAGTTACACAGCCGAAAACACTGACAAGGCACAAATAACAGATACCGGCCCCTCCGCCCCTAAATAGTTCCCTCCTGCTCAATCTACCGCCATAAGAATTTTTTTCAATCATGCAAATATTCACACCTCCTTCCTATTAATAGTATCATACAAGACAGAGCGCTGGCAATAGCAGCCAGCAAGAAACACGCTGCAATGCCCAATATGGGTGCTATCATTGCACTGGCAAGGATTGCCCCAAAACTAGCCCCGAACAATTCTATGCCGTAGACGGTACCTGCAGACTTTTCTGCGCGCCTATTAAATGACATATAGCAGGAAACTGTCAAGGGAAAGTCCACGCCATTTATCAATCCTGCCACAAAGGTAAGTGCAGAAAAGAAGATAAATATCATAAACGGTGATCGAACCGCTGCCGCCTGAGGAAGCACAAAAGCAATAATAACAGCCATCAGTGCCATACACAGCTGTACACTGGCAAGATTAAGCATCTCCGCTTTTTTAGCCACAAAACGATGCGTAAAAAATGCACCTACAGCCAATCCACACATAAACATGGCAGTAATCAACCCCACAATTTCATATACAAAACCGTAAATACTTTGAAAAGAAAAGAGCAGTGCTATCTGAAGTGTCATTGTGGAAAGCCCGGTTGTAAAAACAGCAAATAAAACTCCAAAGCGAGAAACAGCTCTTTTTCTCAAGCTCTTTGCTGCCACACGCAGCCCCAATACAAAAAGCAGTGGAAGACAGGCCAGGGGCAAAACCCACCAGGGCTTTACTTGTAAAAGATATTTCAAAGAAAAAGGGTAATAATCCCTGGTCAGATCCTCCCAAAACATCAAGGTATAATAATAACCTATGGGCTTGAAGTCAGAATTAATAAAATACTCCCGCTTAACAGGTTCCAGTTCGTCTTCAGCCTGTTCCTGCTCAGCTAAAGTCCCTGGAAAAGGTGGAGCAGCGCCGGGGCCATCTAAATGAGCATCATGCACGCGCCCATGATTCCGCACCACCCAGTTTATCCTCTGAAGCTGCGTTTCTTCAAGTAACGTATGATAATGCTCAGGTAAAAAACCTTTAACCTCAAGATCTCTTTCGCGGTAGCGCTCCTGGAGAAATTCTGCATCTATTGAAATCTGCCCCGGGGCGTCACTGGCGAAATAAAACATAAATCTCTCGCCTGCCGGCAGCACACGCGAAAAAACGCTATCCAGAGTGTGGTAAATAGTAGCATTGCGGTTGGCTATAGAGGTGGCCCGCAAATCAGGGGTGGACGTGACACCGGTGACAAATACCCCATCCTGATCGAGAAGGGCCTTTGCTTCGCGGAAAAAATCCTCCGTATAATAACGGTTTAACTCTGCAGTAAAAGGATCGGGTTTATCCACTATTATCATATCATATTTTTCCTGGGCTGTTTTTACAAAAAGCCTTCCGTCTTCATGTATTAGCCGTACATTGGGATCGTCAAGTGCTTCCACTGTCCGTGGAGAGATATACGGACGGGCTACTTCGGTTAACACCTTATCAAGTTCAACATAGTCAACTCTTTCCACCGCATGTTTGAGTATTTCAATAAGCGTTCCACGCAGGCCTCCACCTATCAGTAAAACCCTTTCAGGGTTCTCATGCTGTGCCATGGCCAGATGAGCAAATTCTACCGCATCCTGTTCTTCCAAGCCGGGAATCTTTGTTTCTGGACCGGCCGTACTAAAAATAAGATGCCCGCTCTGGAAAAAATTAAACTGATCTTCGCGGCGTGAAACCGAAATAGCTCCGTACCTTGATTGGCGCGTTTCGATAAGCTCATGTTGGGGAGCAAAGTTTCTCCACTGAACCTGGTATGCCCAGTCATCTACGGATTCCAGGATAGGAAAGGCAAAAAAGGTAAATACCAGTAACCCTACCCAAAGCAAGGGAAACTTAATGAAGGTACGCTCCGACCCTATCATAGCTTTCCGCTTCATCATCAAAACAGCGATAAGCATCAATATGCCAGCAACAAACACCGATTGCAGCGAACCCAGATAATGCACCATGAATAAGACAAAAATGCCCCCTCCGAGCATATTACCAGTCGCCTCACCGATGTAGGTTTTTTCTGCGCCGGAAGTATCTTCAACCTGGTTTCTTTCCCGCCACAATCTTGACAGTAATACAAACTGCGCACCGAGAAGTAGGCAGGCTGGAGCCATAATAAGGAAGCAGGAAAAGATCATATCAAACAAAGAAAGGTATGCCCCGGGAAGAACATCGAAAAACCCGCGCAATCCTCGAACGAATAAAATTGTAGCCGGCAGCATTAGAAACAATGTTAAAGTGTTAAGCATTAGAAAAAATAGGGGGCGACTAACCTTTTCAATTAAGTAGGCACCCAAGTAACTGCCTACACCTACCCAGACCAACCAGGCTGCCAGGATAAGTCCGATGGAAAGCTCGTTGCCGTGAAAAACCATTAAGAGTTCCCGTAAAAACAGTACCTGGCAAATCTGCGAAACAATACCTAACATAAGCACAGCAAAGAGGTGAGATGATGCTTTTTGTTTCATTATTGCCCTTCCCTCCACTTCTCTATGCTCCGTAGTTAAATACAAAAACTGTATAATCTTAATTTTTGACATATTCTATTATTTTATTTCCATAAATGTGCTCATTTTCCTTCACCAGGAGCATTTCTTTTATATCTCATAAGATATTATGCACTCCAAATTATTCGGAGGTTTTTATTCTCGTTACCATGATAAAGCGCTTCAATTTCATGGCTCTTAGCGCATTGCCCATGCCGCCCACCAAATAAAAAGCCCATGAACTGTATGTTCATGGGCTTTTTATTTGGTGGGCGGAGAGGGTTTTGAACCCACGACCCCCTGCGTGTAAGGCAGGTGCTCTCCCGCTGAGCTATCCGCCCTTATTTTGGTGACCCCTAGGGGATTCGAACCCCTGTTGCCAGCTTGAAAGGCTGGTGTCCTAACCGATTAGACGAAGGGGCCACGCAAGCTGGTGGGCCCACTAGGATTTGAACCTAGAACCGACCGGTTATGAGCCGGTTGCTCTGCCAGTTGAGCTATGGGCCCAATATGGCTCCCCAGGCAGGATTCGAACCTGCAACCTACCGGTTAACAGCCGGTCGCTCTACCGTTGAGCTACTGAGGATTGCCCTCGAATTAATATTATAACGGATTATACAAATAGAGTCAAGTAATTTGGTCATAAGGCGGATGCATTCTTTTCGATGAAAATCTCCACCAAATTAAAGCTTCAAGGGTTAGTGTTGACTGGAAAAGGAAAACTATTCTCTATCTCAAATTTGGAAGACTATCCAATCAAGCTTAATCCAGGTAGTCTTTCAGACGCTTGCTGCGCATGGGATGCCTCAGCTTGCGCAGAGCTTTAGCCTCTATCTGCCTGATACGTTCCCTGGTAACCCCAAAAACATGACCTACCTCCTCCAGAGTACGGGTACGACCATCATCCAGACCAAACCGTAAACGCAGCACTTTCTGCTCTCGTGGGGTTAAAGTATCAAGCACATCTTCAAGCTGTTCGCGGAGCAGTTCGAAAGCAGCAGCGTCAGCCGGTGCCTGGACTTCCTGGTCCTCAATAAAATCTCCTAAATGACTGTCATCTTCTTCACCTATAGGAGTTTCCAAGGAAACTGGTTCCTGAGCAATTTTGAGAATCTCCCTAACCCTATCCACGCTGATATCCATTTCGGAGGCGATCTCCTCAGGAGTAGGCTCTCGGCCCAACTCCTGCACCAGTGAACGGGAAACACGGATAAGCTTATTAATGGTCTCCACCATATGCACAGGTATACGAATAGTACGTGCCTGATCGGCGATGGCCCTTGTGATAGCCTGCCTGATCCACCAGGTAGCGTAAGTGCTAAATTTGTACCCCTTGCGATAGTCAAACTTTTCAACCGCCTTAATAAGCCCCAGATTCCCTTCCTGGATAAGGTCCAGAAAAAGCATTCCTCTTCCCACATATTTCTTAGCGATGCTGACCACTAAACGCAAGTTAGCCTCTGCCAGGCGCCTTTTTGCTTCCTCGCTACCATCTTCCATCTTCTGGGCCAATTCAATTTCTTCTTCAGGGGTAAGAAGAGGTATTTTACCGATCTCTTTGAGGTACATCCGTACAGGATCGTTTACGCTAATTCCTTCTGGAATAAGCTGTTCTATGTCACCTTCAGGACTGTTTTTCAATGATTCCACTTCCATGGGATTTATTTCGGCTGTCTCTTCAACTACTTCAACTCCCTGGCGAGAGAGCTCTTCATAAAACTCATCGATGGCTTCCGTGGTCAGATTGAAATCTCCCAGAGCTTCAATAATTTCTTTATAAGATATATTGCCCTGCGTTTTTCCCTTCTGCAACAGGGAATTTTGTACTTCCTGAAGAGATGCCTTCTTTTCCACTTCTCTAACCATTCAGATCCTCTCCTTCTCCAGAGCGATAAAGCTCCTCTTCCCACTTCTTCAAAACTTGAATTCTTTCTAAAGCAGCACCTACATCATCTTTAGCTGCTCCTTTTTGTATAGATTTAATAAGGTTTTTTCGTTCCTCTGACCAATGCAGCACCTTTATTTTTTTTAGGCAGCTGCGGATTGTTTTTAGGACTTTATCCTCCCCTTCCTGAAAAGAAGGAAGGGCCAGGTCCATTATAGCCTTGTGCATCTGCGGATCGGGAAAAAAACTGAGCAGCACTGCTGTCTCTAATTCTTTCCCTTCCCGATGAATCTGGTAAGCACACTCCGCAACTTCTCGGTAAGTCTCAGATGTAAAATCATCGGGACCAATGTGTCCCCACACCTCCTCGCCATAATGCGGATACTGTAGAATGCTGGAAAGTAGTTCTTTTTCTAACTGTTCCCTCGGAGAAATACTATTGTTTTCCTTCTTTCGGGAAAAAGCTTTTTTTTCTTTTCGATAGCCTGTTTCTATATTTTTCTCCAAATCCCCCCGCAATACCTCTAGGGATACGTTAATTTCTGCGGCAATTTTTTTCAAATACTCTTCCCTTTCAAGAATCTCTTCTATCTGGGCAAGGATTTTACGTGCTTCCTTCCAGTATGCTACCCGCCCTTCTTCTTTTAGCAAGTCCATTCCTTTTTTTATAGTATGAAGCTGGTAATCTACAACAGAGCGGGCCCTCTTTAAAATTTGCTCCCGAAAAGCTGAATCTCCCTTCTCCACAATGTAGTCCGCAGGGTCCATCCCAGAAGGAAGTTCTGCCACCTGAAGGGTACACCCTTCTTTCCTTAAAAGATCCAGGCTTCTTAGAGCTGCTTTCTGGCCGCCCGCATCAGCATCAAAAACCAGGTTGATCTTCTCCACACGACCTCTTAGAAAAGAGACTTGATCCGCTGTAAGTGAAGTTCCCAATGGGGCAACTGTATTCTTGATACCCGCCTGATTAAGAAGTATAACATCCATATAGCCTTCCACAAGCACGACTTCTTTCTCTCGCCTGATCTGGGAGAGAGCCTGGTAAAAACCGTAGAGTATCTTGCGCTTATTGAAGACAGGCGTCTCAGGTGAATTAAGATATTTGGGTTCGGAGTCTCCTAAGGACCGACCTCCGAAACCGGCAACCCGACCCTGACTATCCTGTATTGGAAACATAATTCGGCCGCGGAAATAATCGTAGTACCTCCCGGGCGTTTTTTTTCCCAACAATCCACCTTTAAGAGCAATATCCAGATCCAAATCCCTACTGCGTAGTTCCCCTGTTAACCCGTCCCATTTATCAAGGGCAAATCCCAATCCAAATTCTTTTATGCTCGCTTTCGTCAGGCCTCTTTTAAAAAGATAATCCAGCGCCTCTTTGCCCTCAATATGCTCCCAGAGCACGGCCTGAAAATATTCTTGAGCGGTCAGGTTTATCTGAAAGAGTAGCTCTCGAATTTTTGCCTCTTTTTTTTCCTGTGGGGTGGCAGGCTGCGGGTCTACTTCCAACCCCGCTTTGCGTCCCAAGAGACGTACTGCCTCTGGAAAAGTCATATTCTCTATCTGCATGATAAAGCTGAAAATATTTCCTCCGCTCTGGCAGCCAAAACAGTGATAGATCTGTTTTTCAGGGGAAACAGTAAAAGAAGGTGATTTCTCGGCATGAAAAGGACAAAGTCCCACATAATTCTTTCCCGTTTTCTTGAGGTCTATATAAGAAGAAATTACTTCTACAATATCAAACCTGCTCCTAACTTCCTCAATCATATTATCTGTAATATATGGCATCCGTTTTCCCCCGGATTCATGCGGAGTGTAAAAAACCTCATCCCGAAATGAGACAAGGTATAATGACTTTGTTAAGCCAATATGAACTTACTGAACTAACTCGACATCCCTTGATCCAGAAAGCCTCCTCTCTTCTCACCCCATTTGGAGAAGCAAAATACTATGTAGTTTTCCCATAAAATTTTTCCTGTTTGCTTATTTTGATTATTCTATAAGGGTAAAAGATATTCCTGCCTGGGCGAAAAAATTTATTATTACATTCTTAAATTATATGCTAAATTTTTCTTGATATTTATTCAACCGGCACTACTCTTTCCAAGGGTTAGGAATAAATAGTTTCTGGTAGAGAGAAATAATATAGCGATCAGTCATACCGGCAATATAATCACAGATAATCCGTTCCAGGCCATTATTTTCGCTCAGCGGTTTAATATCTTGAGGCAGCCTTTCCGGTTCTTCTTTCCAGAACTGGTAAAGGTGTTTGATTATAAACATAGCTTTTTGCTCTTCTTTTTTGGCAGCAGAACCTATATAGACATTAGCAAAGAGAAATTCCCTCAGTTTTTCCGTGGCTCCAGAAAGAACTGGACTCATTGTGATAAAAGGCTTATCCCAGCTATTTTCAATAAGATCCCGCACCATGGTGTTGAGTCGTTGGGAACCAGTATTACCCAATAACCTTATCTCATCCTTGGGCAGTTGCTTCGCCTGCAGGATTCCTGCCCGTAAAGCATCATCGATATCATGATTTATATAGGCGATACGATCGCAGATTTTTACCAGTTGGCCCTCCAGGGTCTCAGGATAATCTATGCCGGTATGCTTGAGAATTCCCTCCCGCACTTCCCAGGTTAGGTTAAGTCCACTTTCGCCCTCCAGGTAATCTACCACTCGTAAACTTTGTTCGTTATGCTTAAACCCTCCTGGAACCAGCTTGGAAAGAACCTCTTCACCGGCATGTCCAAAAGGAGTATGTCCCAAATCATGTCCCAGAGCTATAGCCTCGGTCAGATCCTCATTCAACCCAAGTGCTCGGGCTGCAGTGCGGGCTAACTGAGATACCTCCAAAGTATGAGTTAGCCGCGCACGATAATGATCTCCTTCCGGCGCAATAAAAACCTGCGTTTTATGCTTCAAGCGGCGGAAAGACTTGGAATGGATGATGCGATCTCGATCCCTTTGAAAAACTGTTCGGAAGTCACATTGATCCTCATATTGCCTCCTACCACGACTATTTTTACTTAAGAAACCAGTTGGTAAAAGTTGGCGTTCTTCCAGTTCTTCCAACTCCAGGCGAAGTCTCACGATTTTCTCCTACCTTTTTTTTATACTTTCAATATTCTTTAAAAAACTGATTGCCGGTGTGGGTATCCTTCTACTTTTCGAATATGGGCAGTAGCCTGGCACATTTGCGCCACTCTTTTTCCTAAGACATAAGCTCGCTTCAAAGCATATTCGTCATCACGGGAGGGTTGCTGTGCGCTTACCCCATGATGGCCCGGTGCCTTCTCATCATAACAATCCCCTACGACAATCATGCCCTGGACGAGCATCATGCTATGGATATCCTTCACGGTTGTTTCCTGTCCTCCAAAGCGCGCAGCACCCACGCTAATAGCACCACCTACCACATTATAGAGTTTTTTATCCCTTCTCAGGCGGCGAGTTTTATCCCAAAAAGTTTTTAACTGGCCTGAAATAGTGCCGAAATAAACAGGAGTCGCTACAAGCAGGCCATCAGCACTGCCCACCTTATCGTATATTTTTTCTAATTCAGTCCCTTCGTAGCAAGCTCCGTTGCAAGGGGATTCACAGGCCACGCAGAAAGGCATCTCCTCTTTTCCTACAATGTCATGGAGAAAAAGGGTCTCTATCTGAGCTCCCGATTCTTCTGCCGCCTCCAGAGACTTTTCCAGTAAATAAGCCGTATTTCCGTCAGGATTAGGGCTACCGTTCAATCCAATAATTAACATTTTATATTCCTCCCAAATTTTTTGCATAAAAATAGTATCACAAAAAAAAGTGAACAAAAAAATACAATCACCCGGGCTTTTTCCCGTTGCCTGTTAAAGAAATAAATGTAATAATAGATGTGTAGTTAATATTACATGTAAAACTAAGAGGAGCAAAATACATGTTCAAAAACCACCTGTTGCAAAGCAAAGCATTTTCTATGTTTCTTATTCTTTTTTTCTGCGGGAGCCTTTTCCTGCCAGGGACAAAAGTTGCATCGGCAGAAGAAGTTTTTCCTGAGGTAGATGCAGGGGCATCGGTATTGATAGAATTTTCACGTGAAGAAATCATCTTTGCTCAAAATGAATCAGAACCGCTTCCTCCTGCCAGCCTTACCAAAATTATGACCCTATTGATCGCTTACGAGGCACTTCGAGACGGAAAAGTTACTCCAGAGGAAGAGGTGGTTATTGGAGAGGAGGCTTGGGCAACAGGCGGCTCCCAAATGTTTCTAGAAATAGATCAGAGAGTTTCTTTTGAAAAACTGATTACCGGTATTGCCTCAATTTCGGCAAACGATGCCTGTGTGGCAATCGCTGAACATCTTTACGGTTCGGAGGCTGCATTTGTTCAGGAGATGAATAATAAAGCTCGCGAACTTGGGCTGCAAAATACCCACTTCCAGAACACTACCGGATTACCCGATCCAGAACATTATGCAAGTGCTGAAGATATCGGACGCCTCGCTCACTACTTAATCCAAAATTTTCCTGAAGCCCTTGAACAGCATTCCTTAAAAGAATTTACCTCAAATGATATCCTGCAGTACAATCGCAATCCCCTTTTAGGACGTTACGAAGGCGCTGATGGTTTGAAAACAGGGCACACCAGCGCGGCAGGTTACTGCTTGGCAGGAACCGCTTACCGTGATGGTATGCGTTTTATCACGGTAGTTATGAACGCTGAAAGTGACCAGGATAGGCTGAGAGACAGCACGGCACTTTTGAATCATGCTTTCCAGAACTATACCCTGGAAAAAATCTATTCAGCCGGGAATAAACCAACCACCATAGAAGTCCTACGCGGGGATCTGCGAGAAATTGACCTGCTTCTAAAAGATGCGGTGGAGGTGGTCATCCCAGATAATCATAAAGAAAACCTTGAGGTCTATTTCGAAATCCCGGAAAATATAACAGCTCCCATAGAAAAAGAAACGGAAATAGGAAGTGTAAAGGTTATGTTGGAAGATGAAAATTTGTTAGAAAGCCCCCTGGTAGCTTCTGAAAACGTGGAGAGAGCTGGCACCTTTTCACTTATTTTCCGTTCTTTGGGTGATTTTTTTACAGGAATCTGGAACGGAATCTCCCAATTCTTACAGGACCTGGTTGACAGGGAATAAACCTAGAACAGTCAGGCCGTGACGTCCCTTACCTCTTCACCTTGCTCTCCGGTTTTTACCACTGCCTGCGCAGCAGCCAATCTTGCAATAGGCACTCTGAAAGGAGAACAACTCACATAGTCCAGCCCCAACCGGTGACAGAACTCTATAGAACTGGGTTCGCCACCATGTTCTCCGCAGATTCCCAGCTTGAGCTCCGGTTTTTCCTCTCTACCCTGGGTTACAGCTTGAGAAATAAGGCTTCCCACACCATCACGATCCAATACAGTAAAAGGGTTTTCTTTCAAGATTTTTTCCTTCAAATAAAAGGGAAGAAACTTTCCTTCAGCATCATCACGGCTAAACCCGAAAGTCATCTGGGTTAGGTCATTAGTTCCAAAGGAAAAAAAGTCAGCGAAGTGAGCTATATCGCCTGCTGTCAAGCATGCCCGGGGCAATTCTATCATAGTCCCTATAGAACTATCACACTTTTGTCCAGTCTCTTCTGCCACCTTTTCTATTTCTTCCTCTACGATTTTTCGCATCAACTCCAGTTCATGATAATGACCTACCAGAGGAATCATGATTTCCGGTTTTGCGTTTGCTCCCTCTTCTTGCAATTTTGCTTCTGCAAAGCAGATGGCCCTTACTTGCATCCGATAGATCTCTGGAAAAGAAAGTCCTAAGCGACATCCCCTGTGACCCAGCATGGGGTTGGATTCTTCTAAAGAGCGCACCTTGCTCAATAGCGATTCTTTTGTCTCTAACTTTTCTTTTTCCGTTCCTCTTTCTCTCAGCAATGCCACTTCTACCAATAGCTCTTCCAGATCGGGAAGAAATTCATGCAGCGGAGGATCCAAAAGCCGAATAGTAACAGGGAACCCAGACATCTCCCTCAGAATTTCTTCAAAGTCATTCTGCTGCATGGGAAGAAGCTTATCAATGGCGTCCTGTCTATCATCAAAGTCTTCTGCCAAAATCATCTCCTGTACTACAGGAAGCCTTTCCTGATTCATAAACATGTGTTCAGTCCTGCAAAGGCCAATTCCTTCAGCGCCAAACTCTCGAGCTTTGCGGGCATCCATAGGCGTATCAGCATTTGAGCGAACTCCTAAAACACGGATATCATCAGCCCAAGAAAGGAGAAGGTTAAACTCATCACTGAGCTGAGGAGGAATAAGAGAAATCCCTCCAAGATATACTTTTCCAGTAGTCCCGTCCATGCTAATAATCTCTCCTTCACGCACCGACCTTTCACCTACCTGGAAAAAACCCTCCTCCAGGCTGATCTTGAGGTCCTCGCAGCCACAAATACATGATTTCCCCATTCCTCTAGCTACCACGGCAGCATGGCTGGTCATCCCCCCTCTGCTGGTAATCACTCCCTCGGAGGCAACAATACCGTGGATATCATCAGGGGTGGTTTCTGGACGGACCAAGATAACTTTTTCCCCTTTTTCCTTTTTTACTTCAGCTACATCAGCATTAAAAACCACTTTTCCTACAGCAGCACCTGGTGAGGCAGGAAGACCCTGGGCTAGAAAATCGGTAGCAGCTGAAGGGTCTAGGCGAGGGTGTAAAAGTTGGACCAAGTGCGAAGGGTCAACACGCAAAAGCGCTTCCTCCCTGGCACATATTCCCTCATCCACAAGATCAACCGCCACCCCTACAGCAGCTCCTGCGGTCCTTTTGGCGGTCCTAGTTTGCAATATGTAAAGCTTGCCTTTCTCGATGGTAAATTCAATATCCTGCATGTCGCGGTAATGATTCTCCAGTAAATTACAGATACGATTAAATTCTTCATATATTGCCGGAAGAGCTTCCTGAAGCGCAGAAATCGTAAGTGGGGTCCGGGTTCCCGCCACCACATCTTCTCCCTGGGAATTAAACAAAAACTCCCCATAGAGCTTTTTTTCGCCTGTGGAGGGATTTCTGCTGAAAGCCACACCCGTTCCACTGTCCTCCCCCAGGTTACCAAATACCATGGATTGTATAGTTACAGCTGTCCCCAGTTCGTCGGGTATGTTGTTGAGACGGCGGTAAACAATAGCTCTTTGGTTATTCCAGGAGGCAAAAACTGCACGTATAGACTTGAAAAGCTGCTCCGACGGGTTCTGAGGAAAAGCCTCCCCCGACTCGTCGATGATGATCTTCTTAAAAGCTTCGATAATTTCTTCGAACTTTTTCTCGGTTAGTTGAATATTGCTGGAAGTCCCTTCCTCTCTCCTGGCTTCTTCTAGAACTCTTTCAAAATACGTACTACTAATTTTTAGCACGACCTCACCAAACATCTGCAGAAAACGGCGATAGCAGTCCAGTGCAAAAACCCTGTTAGCAGTTATACGTGCCAACGTTTCCACGGTAGTATCATTTAGACCCAGGTTAAGAACGGTATCCATCATGCCCGGCATGGAATAATAAGATCCGGAACGCACAGAAAGCATTAAAGGGTGCTCTAAAGAACCTACCTCTTTTCCAGTCTGTTTTTCCAGTTTTTCCAGCATTTTTAATACCTGA
Source organism: uncultured Desulfovibrionaceae bacterium (assembly GCA_964567295.1). GTDB lineage: Bacteria > Bacillota > Dethiobacteria > DTU022 > UBA8154 > SLJK01. The sequence goes on along the minus strand of CAZMLU010000009.1, from coordinate 28,115 downwards.
TCCTGTATTTCCTGGGTGAGAGTTTCACCATGCTGGTAGTAACTCTTACAAGCTTCAGTAGAAACAACAAAGCCCGGTGGCACTGGCAAACCAAGGCGGGTCATCTCTGCAAGATTGGCGCCCTTACCACCCAACAGCTTCTTCATTCCTGCATTTCCCTCTTCAAATAAATAAACCTGTTTTACCTCTCCCATATTTTCCCAGACTCCTTTACAGCATATAAGATTTTACCAGCCACTTCTTCCACAGCTTTGTGAGATACATCATATATCTTACACCCTACTCGTCTCATTATCCCCCTGGCATATTCTAACTCTTCCATAATCCTTTCCGTATCAGCATAATTATTTCCTGTTTTTAAACCCATGGAGTTAAGCCTTTCTAGCCGTATCTCGCGCAGCAGATTGGGGTCAATAGTAAGCCCCATCACTTTTTCTGCCGGTACCCAGAAGAGTTCGTGGGGCGGCTCTACCTCCGGTACCAAAGGCATGTTGGCCACTTTTAATTTTTTATGCGCCAGGTACATGCTAAGAGGTGTTTTTGAGGTTCGAGAAACTCCTATAAGAACTATATCACCTTTCAATAGTCCGTTCGGGTCTTTTCCATCGTCATGTTTAACAGTAAACTCTACAGCAGTCACTCTCCTATAGTAGTCCTCATCCAAGCGACGAATAAGGCCCGGTTCCAAACGAGGCTCTGAGGACATTAAACTGGAGAATACATCCAATAGGGGACCCATCAGATCTATCATGGGAATGTTGTATTTTTGACCTTCCTGTGCTAATACTTCCCTCAATTGGGTCTTGACAAGGGTATAAGTTATCAAACTTTTTTGGCTGGACGCTTCCTGCACAATCCGTTTAATTCTCTCCGTATCGCTCAGGAATGTTTCGCGGTGCATCTCCACACTTGCAGAATTAAACTGGCTGACCACAGCGTTGACCATCAACTCAGCTGTTTCACCTATGGAATCAGAAACGATATAAACGTGAATAGTCTCATTGTTTCCCAACAACTATACCCCCTGAATTGCTTATAATAATCTTTATTCGAGCCGGCTCCAAAAAGTCCTTCCTCTCTCACTATAATCCCGAGAAAACTAACTTGGAAAAGTCGGCAAATTTAAGATAGAGTTGCTTTACTTCCCGAAGCAGGGCCAGGCGGTTGAAACGCGTTTCCTCCTCCTCCACCATTACCAGCACATGATCAAAAAAGTGGTCCAAAGGATCCTTCAGCCCAGCAAAGACTGAAAAGGCTCGGGGAAGATCCTTTCCAGAAAGGGCCGAATCCACCTTTTCTTTTGCCTCCAGATACTGAAAATAAAGCTCTTTTTCTGTTTCTTCCTGAAAGAGGTCCTCCTGGACAGAAAAATCAGGCTCAGACTGGTAAGCAAGATTGGCTGCCCTATTGTAAGCAGTAGCTATATCCTGTAACTCTTTTCCCCCTCGTTTTTTTTGTAAAAAATAGACTTTTTCCCGAAGAAAAGGAATTTCATTTATGGGAGTTGCCAACACCGCATCAATTATATCATAGTCTACTTCGCTTTCCTGGAAAAAAAACCGCAACCTCCCATGCAAAAATTCCAGGATCTGTTTTTTTGCTTCGTCTTTTTGTAAATCTTGTAGCCGTTCTTTCAATAATGATAGGGCATGGTCCAACAGTTCCTCTATTGGAATCTCTATATTATGCTCTAGTATTATCTGCACTAATCCAAGGCTGTGACGTCGCAGAGCGTAAGGATCCTGGGAACCGCTAGGGCGGATCCCAATAGCGAAACAGCCAACCAGGTGATCTATCTTGTCAGCCAGAGCTACCAGCGCGCCAGCAATAGAAACAGGCAAACTGTCTCCCGCAAACCGCGGGAGGTAATGCTCGGAAATAGCCTCAGCGACATCAGTGTTTTCACCGGATTGCAAAGCGTAATCTTTTCCCATAATGCCTTGTAACTCCGGAAATTCTCCTACCATCAAGGTTCCCAGGTCAGCCTTGCATAGATATGCCGCCCGCAAAACATCCTTCTTGCTCTTTTCCCTTATCAAGCTACTCTTTTCCAGCAAATAATTAGTCAAGTTAATCAAGCGCAGAGTTTTTTCAAAAACTGTTCCCAATTCTTCTTGGAAAAGAATATGTTTTAATTTCTCAGTTTTTTCCTCCAAGGTCGTTTTTATATCTTCACCATAGAAAAAACGCGCATCAGCCAAACGGGCCTTTAAAACCCTTTCGTTCCCTCCTTGCACATTTTCCACGGGAGCAGAGGGGTTATTGGATATAGTTACAAAATAAGGTAAAAGGTTGCCAAAGCTATCTTCCACGGGAAAGTAGCGCTGATGGCTCTGCATAGTTGTTACCAGGACCTCTCGAGGAAGATCCAGATAATTTGCAGGAAAAGAACAAAAAACCGGATGAGGATTTTCTACCAGGAAAGTCACTTCCTGAAGTAGTTCTTCCTGAATACAAACAACCCCTCCACCTTCCAGGGCAGCAGCATGTGCCCCTTCGACGATTAAGCGGCTTCTTTGCTCAGGATCTACTATTACAGAAGCATCCTCCATTATACGAAAATAGCTCTCGGAGTCCTCAACATACAGGGGGCCGGGCTTTAAAAAGCGATGCCCCCGGGTCTGACGACCAGCAACAATCCCGGCATAGGAAAATTCTATCAATTGAGACCCATAAAGACATAGAAGCCACCTGATCGGTCTTGCAAATTTTACCCTGCTTTTTTCCCAGTACATGTTTTTGGGAAACGAAATGGTTTTTATTAAACGAGGAAGCAGTTCTGGCAAAACCTCTACTGCCTGGCGACCTGTTATCTTATGGTGTGCTACCAGGTACTCACCTTTTCCCACTTTTTCTAATTGCAGGTCTTCAACTGATAAACCCAATTTGCGTGCAAAACCGAGGGCAGCTTTTGTAAGATTGCCTTTTTCATCATACGCAATATCTCTGGTAGGTCCTCTTTTTTTCTCCTCAAGATCCTGCTGTCGTTCTTCTAGACTTTTTACCTGGAGAACCAGCCTGCGAGGAGTAGCAAAGGTGTTTACACTTTCATAGTCCAGGCGTTCCTCTTCCAGGAACCTACAGCACATGTCATGCAATTGCTCCTGTGCTGCCGGCATAAAGCAAGCTGGTATTTCCTCGGTTCCTATCTCCAACAAAAGATCTGCTGTAGACATATATTGATCACCTAGCCTCCCCAAAATGGTTAATATTACAATGAAAAGCCATTATTACTTCTATGATAATCGCTTTCTATAGGCAAAATAATTATTAATCACCATCGGGTAATTACTCTGACAAGTAAATACGCTGCAGTGGGTAACCTTCTTCTTCCCTTTGATGTAAAAAGTTTCGGCCGCATTGGCGGGCCAGTTCCCTGATCCGTGCGATGAACCCGGTTCGTTCCGTGACACTAACAAACCCTCGTGCATCCAATATATTGAAATAATGAGAACACTTCAGAATAAAATCGTAGGCTGGCATTACCAGTTCTTTATCCAGTAACCGCCGGGCTTCTTTTTCGCAAAGAGAAAAAAGTTCCAAGATAAGTGAAGTATCCGCCTCTTCAAAGCTGTACCGAGAATGTTCCTCTTCTGCTTTTTTAAATAGTTCTCCGTAAGTAATGTTCTGCAGCCATTCAAGATCATAGACGTTATCGCACTTTTGAATATACATGGCGATCCGCTCCAATCCATAAGTAAGTTCCACAGAAACAAGGTCCAGATCAAAACCTCCTACCTGCTGGAAATAGGTAAACTGGGTTATCTCCATGCCATCCAGCCAAACCTCCCAACCCAATCCCCATGCCCCAAGAGTAGGGGACTCCCAGTCATCCTCCACAAAGCGAATATCATGCTCCAAAGGGTTTATATCAAGATAAGCAAGGCTGGAAAGATATATTTCTTGGATATCAGTTGGTGCAGGCTTGAGAAGGACCTGGTACTGTTGATGCTGGTAAAGCCGGTTGGGGTTCTCCCCGTAGCGGCCATCGGCGGGGCGGCGAGAAGGCTCTACATAGGCCACTCTCCATGGCTCCGGACCCATAGAGCGAAAAAAGGTTGCCGGGTTCATGGTACCAGCCCCTTTTTCTACATCGTAAGGCTGCCAAATGAGGCATCCCTGGCGCGCCCAAAAATCCTGCAGTCGTAGTAATATTTCCTGATAATTCATAAACGGCTTGACCTCCTCCTTTAGAAATCTTTATTCCGGGACCCGGTATATTTCAATATGCCCCTGCACAATCTCATCCCAGGTAAATGTATTATACACTTTCTGAGGCCCGTTTTGCTTTAGCTCTTTCCGGAAAACCCTTACGTCTACCCGGGGAGGGAATGTATCATCAATCGATCTCCCCGCTACTTTCTTACGGCCGAAGTTTTTATTTTTTCTAAATAAGTAAGGGTTTTAAGAGGACCGATATCCGTCCAGTACTGCATAAAATGTTTTAGGAAATCCAGCAATTCTTTCTTCTGTTTGGGGCTCGCTTTGAGATTTCTAATTATTTCAGGAGTAAATCTTAGCATCCCCTTGGCCAAAGCATGGGTGCCAACAGAAAAAGAAAAAAGTGGCCCCTTTACAGCAGATCTGCACTTGGCACAAAACAGCCCCCCCCCTCCAAAAGACCAATAAAAAGGAGAGTTAGCCTCCCCGCAGAGAAGGCAATCTTTAAAATGTGGGCTGTATCCCAACAGGGAAAGCAGCTTCAACTGGAAGTAACACTGAAGCAACTCTCTATCAATCCTGGCGTGGTGAAGCAGGTCGAAAGACTGGAAAAGAAGGGTAAAGAGCTCCGGGTCCGCCTCTCCTTCTTCCACCAGTTTCTCCACCAGCTCCCCAAAGTACATTCCCAAAGCATAAGAATTAATATCTTCTCTAATCCTTGAGAAGCTGGTCTCCACCCTTCCCTGGGTTACCGTAGCTATGGAGCGCCCCATAAAGAGCTGAAGCAAATTGCAGTTGAAAATCTCTACTACCGCCGCCAGCTTGCTTTTAACTTTTCGCGCCCCGGGGGCCTTGGCAGTCAGTTTGCCTTTTTCCCAGGTAAAGAGCGTTAGCAGCCGGTCTCCTTCTCCCATTGGTCGTGAAAAAAGCACTATCGCTCTGGTTTGCAGTAATTTCAATTTTTACTGACACCCACCTACTTATTCTTAAAAAATTATTGGTAACCAAGTTGACGCAAAACATTGTCTCTTTTGCGCCAATCTTTTTTGACCTTTACCCACAAGTCTAAAAATATTTTAGTTTCGAGCAGTTCCTCCAACTCATGCCGTGCTTCCGTGCCAATTTCTTTAAGCATACTTCCCTTTTTACCAATAACAATCTTTTTTTGTGAGTCCTTTTCTACATAGATCACAGCACCAATACTAAGAATTTCCCGGTCGCTCTTATTTTCACCTTTCGCTTTCATATCAATTATTTCTACTGCTACCGAGTGCGGTATCTCCTCCCTCGTATTGTAGAGAACTTTTTCACGTATGATTTCCGATATTATGAAATTTTGCGAGCGATCAGTAAACATCTCCTCGGGGAAGTAGAGGGGACCTTGGGGAAGCTCCTGCAATATTGAATCCATCAAGGATGCTGTGTTTTGGCCGGAAAGTGCTGAAAGAGTGAAACATTGCTTATGTTCCACCAGTTGGCGGTAAAGTGGTAGTAGATCCTCCCGAAAAGAAGTAGGGGCAAGATCGATCTTGTTAAGCACCAGGAAAACAGGTGTCTTTATATCCTGAAGCAGGCCAGCAATATAACGGTCACCGTTACCAGGAGGAGCGTTTGCTTCTACCATAAATAAAAGTAGATCCACTTCCTTCAAAGTGTCTAGGGCCGTTTTTACCATGTAATCCCCTAGTTGATGCCGGGGACGATGGATCCCGGGGGTATCAACAAAAATAACTTGGGCCGTTTCAGTGGTTGATATGGCCTGCACCCTATTCCTGGTGGTTTGGGGCTTATTAGAGACAATCAGGACTTTCTGTCCGATAAGATGATTTATAAGAGTAGATTTTCCTACATTTGGCCTTCCTATAACTGAAACAAACCCAGATTTAAACATAAGAGAGACTCCCTTAACAATAATATAAAAGTGCATGCCGGCATTTCTTTAGCAACTTACTAGTTTATGATATAATAAACTTAAGCTAATATATTACGTTCCAGTAGCCCATGGGAAACGTTATCATGGGTTACCACTTGTTCCAAATAATTTAAAAGGAGTTGCCAATATGGAAGAAAGACAGAAAGAAGAATTAAAAGCCAAAGGAAACAAGGCACTGCTCATGAATATTATTTTTTTTGTGGTGCTTTTTATAGGAATATTAATCTTTACCACCACAGGCCTGGTTCCTACAGTCATTATCATTTCTCTTGTTTTTGCAGCTTCCCTGCTTTACATCTACTTATCATGAATAGAAGGGATAAAAAAGCCTTTTTCTGTCCCTTAACTAGTTCTCATACTCTACCGCTCTTTCTATATAAACGGATAAGGCAACAGTTCCTCCAAGTTATAGATAAGCAATTCTTCCTCTCTTCCACCTATAACAATTCTGAGTTCCTTTGCAAATTCCCTAAATACCTGGCGACAGGCACCACAAGGCAGAGGCTTTCTAACTACCTCGGAAACAACAGCTAAAACAGAAAAATGGCGATGCCCTTTTGCTACTGCAGCGAAAAGAGCCGCCCTTTCTGCACACATGGATAATCCATAAGAAACATTTTCCACGTTAACCCCTCTAAACACATGGCCGGTGGAAGTGAGCAGAGCCGCACCCACTTTGTAACCGGAATATGGTGCGTAAGCGTATGGAAGTGCTTTCATAGCTATACGTGATAGATTCAAATCTTGCACAAGTTTGTCTCCCTCCATTTTCGATAATAGGAAGCAATCTCTCTTCCCCCGAACTCCACCTCTTCCTGTAATATGATCTGAGCCTGCTACCATAGATCTGTAATCTTTTCAGCAAAAACCAGCCAGGCAACAAAAAGCGAATATAGAACTGCACAGAGAACAGCCCCGGCCGCAACGCTCTTGGCAATAAGCGCCAATGGATGTTTCTTCATGGTTTTTAAGTCCACCGCCGCCTCAAGTGCAGTATTAAACATCTCTGTAATAATAACCAGAAATATAGCGGAAAGGACAAAAAGAAACTCAATCCTGCTAATCTGAAACAAATAGGAAGCAGAGAGGGATATTGCTGTGGCAACTAAATGGATAACCATATTTCGCTCACTTTTTAATGCATAAAGCAAACCCTGAAAAGCATCAGCAAAACTTCTGGTAAAATTTTTATGCTTCATCTTCACCCTATCCCATATTAAAAAGAAAAACTATAACCGGAACTTGGACATAATAAGCTGCTGGCGAGCATTCATGTTTTCCTCCTCAAGCCTATCCTGATGGTCATAACCCAGCAAGTGAAGTATACCATGCACAGCAAGAAATGCAACCTCTCTTGTCAGAGAATGACCATATAACTCAGCCTGCTCATGAGCCCTTTCGGCAGATATTATTACATCCCCAAGCACCTCTCCTCCTTCACAGTCCCAAGAATTGCTGTCGTTGTGCAGGTTAAACGAAAGGACATCCGTAGGGATATCATAACCTCTATAAGTCAGGTTGAGCTCCTGTATGTACCCATCATCTACTAGGATAATGCCCAGTTCTTCACCGATAGCTTGCCCTTCCAGGCTAAGAACGTAATCTCCGATCTTTCCCAAAAGCAAAAGTAGATCCTCTGAAATATCTACTTTGTTCTGAAAGTTATTTACCAGCACCGCCATTTTTGTTTCCTCCCTCAGCCAAGTCTGCCCTCAACTCCTTCTCAGGATATTCAATGCGCTGGTGGAATAGTCCTGAAAGCACGTACACAAAAGTGTCGCCTATATTATCCAGGTCCTTAAGTGTTAAGGGCGCCTCGTCAAACTGGCCATCATTTAATTTCTCTTTAATAATACGCCTTACCATCCCCTCTATTCTTCCAGCTATCGGCCTTGACAGAGAGCGGACCGCAGCTTCCACTGCATCAGCAAGTAGAATAATAGCTGCCTCCTTGGTCTGTGGTAGAGGTCCTTGATAGCGAAACTCTTCTTCAGAAAGTCCCGTGCCACCTTTTTCCCTGCTTTCCCTACTTTCCATTTTTTCCAGCGCCTGGCGGTAGAAAAATGAAATAAGGCTGCTCCCGTGGTGCTGCTGAATAATCTCAATAACAGGCAAGGGTAATTTTTCCTTTTTTGCCATCTCCACCCCGTCTTTAACATGGGAGCGAATAATCAATGCGCTTAAGTTAGGAGAAATCTTTTTATGAGGGTTATCCCCTGTAAACTGGTTTTCCACAAAGAAGTAGGGGCGCCTTATCTTTCCAATATCGTGATAAAATGCGCCCACACGGCAAAGAAGAGGATCTGCTTCAATTGCTTCTGCAGCAGCTTCAGCAAGGTTTCCTACCATGATGCTGTGGTGGTAGGTGCCAGGTGTATCCATTAGCAGTTTCCTTAACAATGGACGGCCGGGGTTGCCAAGCTCCAGGAGCGTTACCGCAGTGGTAAGACCAAAGGTGCTTTCTAGGTAGGGCAACAAGCCAATAGCCATCACCGCAGAAAAAAGACCATTCCCCACCCCTGACAAAACGGCAATACTAAATTCCCTCAAATACTCATACTCCAGCACAAACCCCTGGTTTAACAGAAATAGAGCCACAATACTAAACATATTGATAGCCGCTACGTTAATTCCGGCCCGGGTGAGATCAGAACGCTGCTGCAACCTTGAAACACTGTATATAGCTACCAGCCCTCCGAGAAGAGCTACTACAATATAGATAAACTCACCATCCACCACGAAACCGATAAGAATGGCCAGTATAATATTAAACAACACCGCAAGTCGAGGCTCGAAGAGAATGGTGATAAGAATACCAGCCATGGCCAAGGGAATAAAAAAGGCAGAAAAAAATTGGGCGGCCAACCCCAAAAGTAATGTTAATATAACTATCAAGCTAAGCAGAGAAAGATAAACCACATTATCGTAAATATCACGGTTAAAATAATAGAGGTAAAGTCCTACGATCAAAAAAATGATTGTCAGGATCAAAAAAAGCCCAATATAGCCGCCTATATGAACCCGTGGCCCCAGCAACCCCAACGTTTCCAATTGGGCCATATGATGCTCTGTTACCCGTTCACCTTCTTGCACAATAAGAGAATTTTCCTGGATTTGAACTGGTTCAACGGCCTGGCGGGCAGCTTCCCTTTTGGCCTCTGTAGCTTCCTCGTTATAGATCATGTTGGGACGCACCAGGGAATTCAACAATTGCTCTATACCCTGTTTGGCCTCCGGGTTGTAAGGCAAAAGATTAACTTCTTGAGAGACCTGTTCTTGGGCCGCTTCTAGATCGCCCTCCCGGATATCATGACCCATCACCTCAACATAAAGGGCATCCGTGCTTTCCTGCAAATCATTGAAAGTCTCTTGGGGCATCGTCATTAAATGAACTATGGAATCCTCGGAAATATTTATATCGAACTCTTCAGAAAATGTATCCCTTAACTGAGCGGCTTTCTCTTCTACTTCTTCATCTTCGGCATCTCTCGCACTTCTGATCTGGTGGAAAAAGTCCCTTATTTCATCACGACCCTCTTCCGCAACAACAGGATCATGATCGTATACATCAGGCACCGAAGAAGCAGCTTCTTCACGCAATTGGCTAGTGGTGTAATAGTCTATAGCCTCGCGCGGGGCATATATAGTTTGTGGGCTAGGCCTTCCTTCCTCTACATGAAAGCCCATGGGCAAGACCGAGAGCAGCAGGAAAAAATAGATAAAAACAAATACTCCTAGCACCAAGAAAAGACGCTGGCTTTGTTTGTTTCCTGCTATAGAAAAGAGCCACTTCAAAAAGGATTTATCCTTTTTCCGTGCCATCATACGAACACCCTACCCTTTTGATTCTTTGAAAGAAATATGTCTTTCATAGGCCTGAATAATTTTTTGCACCAAACTGTGACGTACTACGTCCTCATCTCCTAAACGAATAAATGAGATATCCTCAATACCTTTCAAAATCTCCATTACTTCTATTAGCCCGGAAAATTTGCCTCTTGGCAGGTCCACCTGTGTAATATCGCCGGTAATAACGGATTTGGAACCAAAGCCCATACGTGTCAAAAACATCTTCATCTGTTCAGAGGTGGTATTCTGCGCTTCGTCCAAAATTATAAAGGAGTCGTCCAAGGTTCTTCCTCGCATATAAGCTAGTGGTGCAACTTCAATGATCCCTTTTTCCCTGTACTTCATATAATTTTCTGCTCCCAGGAGATCATAAAGAGCATCATAGAGAGGACGTAAATAAGGATCTACCTTGTCCTGGAAATCACCCGGCAAAAAACCCAGATGTTCTCCGGCCTCTACGGCTGGCCTGGTAAGAACAAGCCTCTCCACAACTTTATTTTTCAAAGCGGAAACTCCCATGGCCATGGCCAGGTACGTTTTCCCTGTACCCGCCGGACCTATACTAAAAACAATATCATAACGGCGCAGGGCATCCAGATAGCGTTTTTGCCCTAATGTCTTAGGCTGCACTCTTTTGCCGCGATCGGTCACCAGGATCAGGTCGTCAAAAAGACCTCTTATTTCTTTCAAATTTCCACTCCCTGCCAGTTTCATGGCATAAACAAATTCTGATTTGGTAAGGCGGTGTCCCTCGCGTATTAGGTTTAGCAATTCCCTTAGGAGATCATATGCCTTATTCAGTTCCTCCTTTTCACCTCGAATAGAAAGTTCGTCCCCCCTGGGAATGACACTTACGTTAAAGGTCTCTTCGATCAGAGAAAGATGTTCATCAAATTTGCCGGAGAGAGAGAGTATCTCGTCTGTGCTCTGTAGTTGAATTTTTCTTTCAACCTGTTCTTCCTTCAAAAAAAAATATCTCTCCTTTCTTGAGGCAATATTTTTGGAAAGGGCTTATCACTTGCAAAACTTCCCAACAGATACTACTTATTAATTCTTTTGTTTAAATGCTTCGACAAGAAGGAGAAGATTCCTCCAAACCATTATCCTTTAGCACTTACACTGACTCAGAAAGCTAAGCTCTGGTTATCCAGGATAAAATGTCTCCCACTTTCTTAATACAGTAACTTCTTGTTTAACTTCTCTAAGCAATAGCTATGATAAAAAAGCCGCCTGAAAGGCAGCGCGGAAAAATAAGTTATTCTAATAATGATACTAAAACTCCTGCATAACAAATGATAAAAAAATTGCAACTTGCAAAATTCTTGGAACAGCCTGCAAAAGCGGAACTACAGTATCATCCAGTAGATTCCTTACTTGCAAAATTCCTTCTTTGCAACCTGTTCAGTATCTTCGCAAAGAACTGTAAGGTTTTTTGCTGCGCGGTGCAGAGAGCACTTCAGAAAAAGCTATCCCTAGCGGAAGCCTTCTTCCAGTTAAGAAAATTTCAATGCCCTCCTCTTGAAGATAAGAACCTTTTGTCCCAGGAGAAGCCTCCTGGAAGCGTCGTTGATTCTGGCTTCGGGACTTCTGCGGTTCGTCATTTTTTTGCGTCGCCTTCTTAGAAGAGAGCGATCCTTGTTCAGCCCTTTTGCTCTTTTTATTCCGGGAAGCAGCTTTAACATATTCCTTTTCCTCTTCCCGATAGTAAGAGGCAACATCTTGTTCGCTGGTTGCATCGCTTAGTATATCCCCCGCTTCGGGGCGATATTGCTCCTTTTCATGAGGTCTTTCCAACCAGGCAAAAGGCTTTTCTCCCTCATCGTGACTGTATACTGTATCCGTTTCTCTCCCTTGTTCCTTTTCTTGAAAAAGGCCAGCAGGTTCGTTAGTTGGTGCTGCAGGCTTATCCTCACGAGCAGCACTTTTGTAGGAACGCATGATGGAAGACAGAACCATGATAATAATAAAGATGATCAGCAGTTCCAAGTAGTTTCATCCTCTCCTTTTCATTCTCAAACCAATTATACTGTAATAGTTCAAATATAACAAGTTATACTTGAAATAAACAAGATAATTAAAGCCTGAGCCTGGATAACTTCCCAAAGAGCGTTCTTAGTAAAGAACAACTTTACACTCCAACGCCTCTATGTCTCTTTCATCGTGAGATACCAGGACAACTGGCACTCTATATTCATTTAAAAAACCCTTAAGTTCTTCTCTTAAAGTTTTTTTGCGATAAGAATCTACTGCAGCAAAGGGTTCATCTAATAGAAGGACTCTAGGTCTGGCGGCCAAGGCGCGGACAAGAGCTACTCGCTGCCTTTCGCCCCCGGAGAGATGAGAAGGATACCTTTTGCTCAGTTTTTCTAAACCGGCCGAGCTCAATAACTCTCCTACAATCTGGCGCCTCTTCTCCTTTTTCATCCCCTTTAGCCCAAAAGATACATTAGCCTCAACATCGAGGTGCGGAAAAAGAGCATACTGCTGGGGAACATAACCTACGTTCCTTTCCTGAGGAGGCATATTGATATCTGCATCGAAATGGAAATAAATCATATCATCCACTTTTATCAGGCCTTCATCGGGCTTAAGTAAGCCGGCGATACATTTGAGGGTCATGGTTTTACCTGAACCTGAAGACCCCAAAAGAGCAATAATCTCACCGCTTTTCACCGCCCAAGTTTTATGAAGCAAAAATGTTCCTGCCTGCTTGACTATATTAATATTAAGCATCGAGCCTATCTCCCCGCTTGGTCAGCCTACTCAGAAGTAACAAAGCAACAACAGTAATCCCGCTAATAAGCAGCACCAATAAATTAGCAAAACCAGTCTCTCCATGCTGCACCGCATCGTAGATGGCAATGGAGAGAGTCTGGGTTTTTCCAGGGATATTTCCCGCCACCATCAATGTGGCTCCAAACTCCCCCATGGAACGGGCAAAAGAAAGAACCAGACCAGCCACAATTCCCTTCCAAGTTAAGGGAACCGTCACGGTGAAAAATATGGCCGTTTCGGAGCGTCCCAGAGTGCGAGCCACATCTTCCAATTCACTGTCCACTGCCTCAAGGCTTGCCTGCACAGTGCGTGTCATAAGGGGCAGAGAAGCAACTGCAGCAGCCAGTACAGCCGCCTGCCAGGTAAATACCAGGCTAAAACCATAATGCTCCTGTAGAAAGCTCCCCAGAGGGCTTTGTCTTCCTAATAATAGCAGCAAATAGTAACCCAAAACTGTGGGAGGCAAGACCATGGGTAGGGTAACCAGTGAGGAGAGCAGATCCCTCCCCGGAATGCTGCTCCGTGCTAAAAGCCATGCCAGGGGCACCCCTGTAATCAGAACAAGTAGCATTGAAAAAAAAGCTACTCTCAAGGATAAAAAAACTGGAAACCAATCCACTACTCAAGCAGGCCTCCTTTATTAAATGGCAGGCTCATAAAAACCATAACCTTCTATTATTTCTATCCCTTCAGAGCTGCAGATAAAACCGGCTAAATCCTTGGCAATTTCTGGATTAGGGGTTTCCTTTACAACAGCCAGGGTATGTTCCACGGAGCTGTATAAACCCTCATCGAGTGGAACAGAACTTATTTCTGGAACATTGGAAATTGGCTCGGCTACAATTCCCACAGGGGTATTACCGCTCTGCACATACTGCAAGGCCTGGATAACAGTATCAGCATAAACTACCTTCTCCCGGACCGAATCCCAGACCCCCGCCTTCTCCATTGCCTCCCTGGCTGCAACTCCATACGGAGCATAAGAAGGGTTTGCCACTGAAATCCGGTCCACCTCTTCTCTGAGCAGATCTTCCAAGTTTTGAACCTTTACCCCTGAGTTGCTGTTGCAGGCTATTACTAACCGGCCCCGAGCAAACACCTCTCTTGTTTTAGCTTGAAGATGTCCTTCAGTAATTAATTCGTCAATATATTCGGTATTAGAAGAAGCAAAAAGATCAAAGGGGGCGCCGTGGCTGATCTGCCTGGCCAGATTGCCCGATGAAGAATAAACCAGTACCACTTCAACGCCCGTTTTTTCCTGGTAACGCTCGGCAATCACCTCGAATACTGGTCGCAAGGCAGAAGCAGCAGCTACGGTCAACTCTACCCCTTGAGTTTCATCAACACCTTTTTTTTTCGAAAAATAAGCATGTGCGGGCAACAGCATCAAAAAAATTCCAATAACAACTAATGATACCAGCAACAGTTTTCTTTTTTTATTAATCAAGGGCCTCACATCTTTCTTGCAACATTTGCAGTGATACAACAATCGAAAGTGAACTGGTCCAAGAGATGCTAAAGAAAAATATTACATTAATTTTTCTCCAGGTCTTCTGGAGTATCAATATCCAGGAGCACTCCCTGCTGTGAAGTTTCTACTCCGCAAAGCTCTCCAACAGGAAGATGACGAAAAATAGCCCTTCCTCCTATATCACCTTCCAACTCCAGCAGCAAGGGCCAGGTACGACGGTCGAAAAGAGTGGGATTGCCCCTTTTCCCCCTATATATAGGAAAAGTAACCAGGTTTAAACAATCGAAATATCTCTCCAATAAATGGTTATAGTCCTCAGGATAGACAAAGGGCTGGTCCGCCAGTGTAAAAAGCACTCCTTGACAGAGAGATGACACCGCATTTAATCCAACCTTTAAGGAAGTTGAAATCCCTTCCTTATAGTAGGGGTTAATCACCACCTTGATCCCAGAACGGGCAGTCAGTTCAACCCTGCTGTAGTTATCCGGCCTGGCAACCACAATTACCTCATCTACATTGGAATTCAGTGCGTTTTCAAGAGTATGCTCCAGCATTGTTTTTTCCTTCATTAGTAGGGAAAGTTTATCTTCTCCCATACGGGAAGAAAGCCCTGCCGCCAGTATCACACAAGAGATAAAAGGTCTTGCCTCGCCAGTTGTATTAGTAAATATAAATTTTACAGGCGCCTCTTCGGAAGCAGCAAGGAAAAAAAGACGATCTGCTGAAGAACGCAGTGCCCAGGATGCAGCCACTTCTCTTACAAGTTCTCTGCCCTGAAGCAGGTCAACCTTATTAATAATGGGGGTAACCCTTGCAGATGGAGAAAGAATCCGTCCTGTCTTTTCCATTTTTGAAAGATAGCGAACAAAATGATCAACTGTTATATAATTTTCGCCTTCAGCGCCGACCTGACTTGCAAAAAGTGCAGGACGATGAACATTCTCTGCACTGATCCTTTTACCCACCGCCTCCACTCCCGCTAAAGGTATATTTTGGGTAGAACCGGGAGGCAAAACCGGTTCATAGGAAGCATATCCTTTGAGAGGTTTGTGGGCAGCACCATCAGCTTCCACCAAAATGTAAGAACTCACTTCTGTGCGGTAAAGCTCTTCCACAAGATAAGGATCTACTCCACCAATTTTATTGCCAGGCAGTAGGTGATCTCCCAGCATGACTATATCGTGGTGATAAAAACTCTCCCTCAACTGCCGCCCGGCTTCTGCTGCAATGGCAGTATAAACGCAGGGGACTGTTTCTGGAATAGACATCCTGGTCGTAGTGGTAAGGAGTACCTTTTTGTCCAGAGAAGCGAGTTCACGTGCAAGACGAAAAAGCAGGGAGGTCTTACCTCCACCTCCATAAAAGCAAATTAGCTCTCTGTCATTTACCTGGAGGGCACGAGCCACTGACAATAGATCCATGGCAAAGCTCCTTTTATCCGATACTAACTGATTATCCAAGTTTTCTTACCTCTAAAAAATAAACAAGCTTTGCAAAAAACTGAAGTTTCCCCAAATATTAAACTATTTAAAATTCTTTAAAACTTTTTAAGTGCAGGCTCTCAATTGCAGAATTAATCTCGCGGCGGAAAAATGTATATCTCATGGTAAGTTGTTTGGCCTGCTCAGTAAGTGTTGACCCTCCGCCTTCCTTACCTCCTGTTTTTTTCTCCAGGAGTTTGAATCCCAATTTTTTCTCCAACTTGTTAATAAGCTTCCAGGCCTGGCTATAGGACATATTGATCTCCGCTGCTGCCATTCGCAGAGAACCTGTCCTCTCTATACGCTGCAAGATATCACAAGGCCCATCCCCGAACACTTTCTCACCATCTTTCTCCAGCCATAGCTTGCCGTTAGGGGTAAATTCCACTTTAAGCACCGTCCTCCTAAACTAGAGAAACCGCATTTTATGCGAATACTACCTATTGTTTTTTTTACTAATGATCTCTGCCATAATGCTTATGGCTATCTCTTCTGCCGTTTCAGCACCAATATCCAGTCCAATTGGTGCATGCACCTCCCGCAGTTTTTTTTCGGAAAAACCTTTTTGCCGCAAGTTATGGTAAATGGACTCTATTTTTTTCTTGCTACCGATCATGCCAATATAACCAGCCTCCTTTTGCAAGGCTTTTTCCAAGGCAATCTCATCATAAGCATGCCCCCTAGTAACTATGGTCAGGTAGGTGTTCTGGTTCATATTAACCTCTCCTAATGTCTCACCGATATCCCCTACCAGACAGCTTTCCGCTTGGGGAAATCTAACCTTGTTACAAAAATCTTCCCGGTCGTCTATCACGGTAATACTGTATCCTAAAAGTGATGCCACGGCAGCAAGGGATTGTGCAACATGACCTGCCCCGGCAATTATCAAAGTCTCAGGAGAAACGACAACATCAATAAAAACAGTTATTTCTCCCCCGCAGAGCATCCCGATGCCCCCTGCTTCTTCAGTATCCAGGGTATAGGTTTTTATACTGGAATAATTGTTCTCGAGGGCCTCCCGGGCTTCCTGAATAATTCTGGCCTCTATCAGCCCCCCTCCCACGGTTCCCAAGCTCTCTCCTTTCTTATCCACCAGCATTTTAAAGCCGGCCTTACCCGGTGCGGAACCCTTTGCCTCCAAAACTGTAACCAGGGCCGCAGGTTCATCTTTTTCCACCATTTCCCATAATCTCTGAAATAGTATTTTAGAAACCAAGTGCATTCACTCCCTTTCCAAAAGAACAGTGGGGATATATACACTCACCGCATTGGCGGCAAAGGCCACCGTGCCCAAGTGCAGCAATATTTTGAGAGGTAATGTTCTCGCCGGCCACAATGCGTGGAAGAATGAGATCAAAAACCGTCACCCTGAAAAACATGGCACAGGCAGGTAGTCCTACAATGGGAATGCCTTCCTTGTAAGCCAATAAAAACATAGCCCCAGGAAGTGCAGGAGCACCATATTTAACGATATTGGCCCCCGTATTGCGTATGCCGGCAGGGGTAACATCGTCAGGGTCTACAGACATACCTCCGGTCACTACGATAAGGCTGCACCCCCGGGAAATCAGTTCTAGAATTTGGGTCGCTATACTTTGCTGATCATCTCCAGAGTACCTTATTTCAGGCTCCTCCATTTCGAAAAAAGAAGCTTTCTCGCGCAGCACAGAAGAAAACCCATCAGTGATACGCCCTTCCATAACTTCCCTGCCCGTTATTACCCCTCCCATTTTATATCTGCCATAGGGTAAAACTTTAAGGGGCGAAGAGTCATCTGCACAGAGACGTTCCACCTCTTCCACTACTTCTTTTTTTACTACCAGGGGTATAACCTTGGCACCGGCTACTTTCTCATTTTTTTCCACGGCTGTATTAGTGTGGAGAGTTGCCACTACCACATCAGTCAACCTATTGATTATACTCAGCTTTGCAACATCCACCTTTAAAAGACCCCGCCGCCGTGCAAAAAGCTCCACCTTCCCCTCTGAAGGGCCTTTTAACTCCAATCCTTTTCCTTGAAACGCCGCAGCTATTCTCTTGCCTGCTTCATCTTCATGAAGTTCTCCCTCTTCAAGTTCCAGGGCATAAATGTGCTTCTTACCCAGGTCTAACAAAAGCTCCACATCCTCTTTCCTGATACGATGTCCTTTTTTAAAAAGTGGGCCTTTGAAGGAACCCTTCTCAATCTTGGTAATATCATGACAAATGACCCTACCAATGGAGTCTTTCGTCTCCAGATAAAGTGCTTTCATTTTATACCTCTCCATAGAATTTATTTGCGTTATATGTAAATAGGTATAACGATTACAAAAGGAAAGGGTAAATTCTACCCTTTGTTATCTAACATATATTAGATACTTAAAACCATTTTCCTGCCCTTATTATAATTTTTTTAATTAAAAACTTCCGCTTTTTTGGGATATATATAAGCTTCGGAGAAAAAAACAATGGGTTATTTAAACTTACCCTGCCGATTTGTTGAATCTATATCCTGCCCAAACCCCTCAACACCTTTTCCGGGGTAATTGGCAAACTTTTTATTCTTACGCCTATGGCGTCATGTACCGCATTCGATACTGCACCTAACATACCCGCTACTGAACCTTCGCCCACCTCTTTAGCTCCAAAGGGACCGCTGGGTTCGTGGGTAGCCACTATCCCGTCCGCCGCTTCGGGAGTGTCCAGGGAAATAGGAAGCCGGTAATGCAGAAAAGAGGCGTTAAAGAGCTGCCCTTCTTCCAGGTATATCTCCTCTGATAGAGCTTGTCCTGCACCCATAGAAGCACACCCATGGATCTGGCCCTCCACAATGGTCTTGTTTAGGGGATAGCCACAGTCGTGAAAGGTAACCGCTTTTACCAGCCTTACTTTGCCGGTCCAGGTATCAACCTCCACTTCTGCTGCCTGGGCGGCAAATCCGTAAGCCCCTGTAAATAAGCCTTTACCCTTGGCCAAACTGGGATAACGGTCTGTTTTCTCATACCCCTTATAAGAACCGGTGCCGATAACGGGGTTTCCACCTCGTTTCAATACACTGGCCTGTATTGCCTGCTGGAAAGTTACATTCCTTTCAGGATCCTCCTTTAGAAATGCTTTTTTCTCCCGGCATTCTATCTCCTCCAGCTCATCAACCCCCAGCAATTCAGAAGCACTTTCCAAAATCTGCTTCTTGGCATCTGCTGCCGCCAGCCTAACCGCACTCCCTGTCACCAGAGCAGTACCGCTCAGGAAACTTCCCAAGTCAATAGGACAAAGATCCGTATCGCCCGCCACTAGATGCACATCTTCCATGCCAACTCCCAGTTCTTCAGCCAATACCTGGGAAAGAGTAGTATAACTACCCTGTCCTATATCCTGAGCCCCTGTAAATAGGGTGGCCGTGCCGTCATCATTCATTTTCACCACAGCAGCAGAAGCAAAAGGATAGTACATAGCCCCGCTGAACATGGAACAAAGAGAAAGGCCCACTCCGCGCCGGTATCTTCCGCTTTCAGTATTGTTTTTCAGGTGCCTTCGGTCATTGCTCCAGTTAATAGCCTTGGTAGCTCCCTGGATACATTCCATTAAACCGCAGCTGTTAAGCACATCCCCATTTGGGAGCTCGTCCCCTTGTTGACGAATATTTTTCAACATTATCTCTACCGGGTCCATTCCCACATCCCTGGCAAGAAGGTCGATGTGAGAATCAATGGAAAAGCGGATCTGGGGGGCTCCATGTCCCCTCTGGGGACCGCGTATGGGATTATTGGTATAGACAGAAAAACCCTCGTAATGATAGTTAGGCACATTGTAAATGGGAAAGCTAAAACCATGGCAGAGGAAAATAACCACCGGCCCTGAACCCCTATATGCCCCATTATCAGCAATCACTCTGATATCCTGGGAGGTTATGGTGCCATCTTTTTTGATTCCTGTTTTAACGGAAATAGTCATGGGGTGGCGCTGCCTGGTAGTCATAAAAACCTCTTCCCGATCTAATTCAATCTTAACCGGCAGGCCGGTCTTAAGCGCCAGACATGCAGCACAATACTCATAAGCGAAAAGATCGATCTTTCCTCCAAAAGCACCTCCCACGTATGTATGATGCACCCTTATTTTGCTAGTGGGCATTTGCAGTGTCTTACTCAAAAAGTAACGCTTAAGAAAAATGCCCATGGTGGAGATCCACACATGCAGTTTGTCATGAACCTCATCGAAGCTTGCTACAGCAGCATGAGGCTCCATTTGACAGTGTGCTGTGGCTTTAAGATCAAAAGTATCTTCACGAACATAATCAGCTGCGGCGAAACCCTCCTGGATATCACCGTAGTTAACAAAGGTGTTACCGCTGATATTGCTCTGTATTGACTTCTCTGCGGGGCTCTTTTTCTTTTGGGCCACCCCCCACTCTTCCCAGGCGGTGGTCCCCTCCAAGTCTTCATCGTGGATAATAGGGGCATCATCTTTCATGGACTCCTCTACCGTGAAAACAGCTGGAAGTATCTCGTATTCTACCTTTATTAAAGATAAAGCCTCCTCCGCAGCAGCTTCACTATCGGCAGCCACGGCAGCCACTTCGTCACCGATATATCGCACTTTATCGACAGCCAGCGGCTGCTCATCAGCAGGGTATCGGGGTGTGTCCACAAAGGCATACCGCACATCTTTCAAATCTTCTCCGGTAATCACACCCCTGACTCCTGGCAGCTTTTCTGCTTCACTGGTATCTATACTCAATATCCGGGCATGAGGATATGGACTGCGCAAAATTTTTCCATGAAGCATGCCGGCCAGTTGCACGTCCACTGTAAATTTGGCCTTACCAGTAGCCTTTGGTGGTCCATCAACCCTTGGCACGCCCTTGCCTACGATACTGTATTCTGACATTTAATTTACACCTGCCTTTCTAGTTGTTTTTCTTCTGCCAGGGACATTATAGCCTCGATTATTTGCAGGTACCCCGTGCAGCGGCAGATATTTCCGGCAATGGCTTCCTTAATCTCTTTTACACTTGGCGAAGGATTGTTTTCCAGCAGATGCTTGGTTACCAGAATCATACCGGGTGTACAAAAACCGCATTGTATCGCACCTTTTTCATTGAAAGTCGTCTGTATAGGGTGTAACATTCCATCTTTAGCCACTCCTTCAATGGTGAGAACTTTCAAGCCGTCGGCTTTTACCGCTAACAGTGAGCATGAACTTACGGGGTTTCCTTCCAAAAGTACCGTACAAGTACCGCACTCTCCCTGGTTACACCCTTTTTTCGTCCCTGTCAGGCCCAAGTCCTCTCGTAAAACCTCCAGCAGAGTTTTATTGGTATCTACAGTGATCTCCTTTACCTCACCGTTAACTTCAAACTTTATGGTCTTTCTTTTCATATCTCAACCCCTCCCGCTTCCGCAATTGCTTCCGCAATAATCACTCTGGCAACTTCCCGCTTATAGCGGGGCGAGCTCAGATCCGTTTTTAGGGGATGTGCTTCAGAAGAAGCACCTTCTGCAGCCTGAAATATCAACTCTGAGTTAAGTTTCTTACCTATAAGTCTCTCGGCACCTTTGGCAGCCACTATCGGAGCAGTACTGAGCCCCGTCAATACAATCCTGGCTTCAGTGCAAAGGTCCTTCTCATCCATATGGAGTGTTACTGCTACACCCACCAGAGGAAACTCGATAGAGTCCCTATGCCTAAATTTTCGGTAGCTGCTCTTCGCATTTTGCTGAAAAGGTATTTTTATCTCAGTCAAAATCTCCCCACTCCCGGCCATGATCTTGTTCGGAGTACGACCGTTTCCGGTATAGAACTCTTCCAATGGTAGAGACCTTTCGCCATTAGGGCCTGCCAACTTAATGCTTGCTCCGTAAGCAATCAGGACTGGTGGAATATCGGCGCAAAAAGCCGCATAACAGGTATCTTTCTTGCCAGTGACATGACATACGCTGCCACCTGCCTTGCAGCATGGTTCACGGGAAGAACGCCAGAACAAAGACTGGTTGTAAAAACGACAACGTGTATTAAGGCATATATTTCCTCCTATAGTGGCCGTTGCACGCAGTAGAGGAGAGCCCACCTCCCAAGCAGAATGTTTTAAAGCAGGAAGGTTCTCTTCGATGCGCTGGGAACTGGCGATATCTTTTAGAAGGCACATGGGGCCGATGGTAAAAGTTCCATTAATTTTCTCCATTTCTTTTAAAGATGTAATCTTCTCCAGGCTTAACAGATAATCAGGAACCTGCAACCTTTGCTTTAAAGCAACTAAGAGATCTGTTCCCCCGGCAATCACGGCGCCATTATAATTCTTATTCAGCACCTTCACCGCACCATCAATACTATCAGGTTCGTGATATTCTAACTCTGGCAATCGCAATTACTGTACCTCCCCCTTATGATATTTATTATAAACCTTTATACTTTTAAATAAAAAAGCTGTTCAAATTCCAGATCTAGATCATTGGTTACTTGCCACATTACCCCTAAGGCTCTACGAGCATTGAACGAAATAGCTGGAAAATCTTCTACCTCACTTAATTCTTTCAATAAGTTATAAACTTGTAATACTTTTTCCTCTACTATTTTTGGATCATCTTCATATGATAACATATCTATTACCCCTTTCATTTTTTTTCTCTTAAATCTTGAAGTCTTTTAGACTTTAACTCAAACTTGGGCAAAGTATCCGGTTCTACTATTTCTACTCTGAACGAAAGCCGATGTGCATTATACAATTTTTCAGCTATCGCTTTTTGTAACTCTTGATAGCGGTCACTGCTAAATTCTGCAACCGGTTCTATTTTTACTTTGATTTGGTCAAGATCATTCTCTGTGTATATTACTATCTGAAACTCATTAATCTCTTTAAATTCTCGTATAATATCTTCAACAGCAGAAGGGAAAATATTTACCCCCTTAACATGTTTCATATCATCGGCCCTTCCTAAAATGCCACCTTTGTAAAGGTCAAATGTTCTCCCACAAGAACAGAAACTGCTATCTACACGCTCTACTAAATCCCCGGTTCTATAACGAATTAGTGGCAAGGCACCCCTGCCAAAAGAAGTGAGTACTAGTTCACCCCGCTGCCCGTGACCTAAGTTCTCAGTCGTTTTTGGGTCTATAACCTCCTGTATATAATGATCTTCAAGAATATGAAGCCCTCCACTTTGTTCTGCACATTCAAAGCAGGTTGATCCTCCTGTTTCAGACATACCAGGAAAATCCCCCACTTTTGCACCCCATACTTCTTCCAGCATTTTTTTTGTCCCAGGGATGCTGGCACCTGGTTCGCCTGCATGAAGTAAAAATTTTATTTTTGAGTCCTTCGCGAGGTTTATGCCCATCCCACTAGCAACCTGAGCAAGCCTGATCGCATAAGTAGGAGTAGAAACTAGAACAGTTATATCCATCTCCATAATTTTATTGATACGGTCTTCGCTAGACATCCCTCCAGTCGGTATAGTCAATGCACCAATTCTTTCGCAGGCATAATGTGCAAGCCAGAAACCAATAAAATTCCCATATCCTGATGCAACCAAGCAAATATCGTTATCTCTGACACCAAAAGCATACATGCCATAACACCACATCTCTGAGCCCCATTCCCAGTCCTTCCAACCATCTAAAATACGCAAAGGTCCGCTTCCAGAAGTTCCTGAGGTCTGATGATAACGCAAAGCCAATTCTTTTGGAATAGACATTATATCACCGAACAATGGTTTTTTGTGCTGTGATTGACTAAGCTCTTTTCGGGTTAAAAAAGGTATCTTTTCTACATCTTCTAAAGATCGAATATCGCCAGGCTTAAAACCAGCGTCATCTAATTTGCGCCTCCATAAGGGACTATTCTCATAAGACCAATTGACCATTTTACTGAACTTTCTAAATTGAAGGCTCTCTAAATCTTCCCTTTTCATTAATTCAGTTTTTGGGTTCCAGTAGATTTGTTCTCTCATAAAATAAATCCTCCTTATAAAATATACTAACCGTTTAGTATATTTTATTTAATTTAGTCTTACGATAATTGCAATGGGAAAGTTTTTGAGTAAATACTTCTTCTGGGATAAAAATATTATTGTATTAAACCTAATTAATAACATACTCTGGTAAGAATAGAGCGATTTGAGGAAAAGCTATTAATAAAGCACTACAGACGATTAGGGCCAGCAAGAAAGGCCAAACGCCAGAAAAAATAACTTGCAAAGGAATATCTTTCGCCACGCCTTTTACAACATACACATTTATGCCGACCGGTGGAGTAATGCAGCCCATAGTAACCACAATAACCATCATCACTCCAAACCAAATAGGATTATAACCCAACGTTTCAACAACAACTGGGTAAAAGATAGGCACCGTAAGTAACATAAGTGGCAATGAGTCAATAAAAGTGCCTAGCACTAAATATATAAACAAAACTACCGCCACCACGATAAATGGAGGAAGAGGGAGTTCACCAGCCCAACTCGCAAGTTCGAAAGGAATCCTCGTAACGGCCATGAACCGCCCGAATATTGTCGCACCAGTTACCAATAGTAGGATCATAGCAGAAGTTCTTGTAGCAGAAGAAAGAGAATCTAATAATTGCTTACCTCTCAAGCTTCCTTGCATGAATGTAACCAATAAAACCCCGGCTGCCCCTACACCGCCAGCCTCTGTAGGGGTAAAAAACCCTCCGAAAAGACCTCCCAAAGAAATAATAAATACAATTAATACTTCAAGCAATCCGCTATCTTTTAGAGCTCTAAAAATATCTTTAATTGACAGAGATGGCCCTGAAGCTGTTGGTGCTAAATCAGGATTTCGCAATGTGGAAATATAAATTGCCAACATAAACAAAACAGTTAAAAGAATTCCAGGGATTATACCTGCTAAAAACAATCTTGCGATTGATTGTTCCGTTGCGATTCCGTAAAGTACCAATATTACACTAGGGGGAATCATTATCCCTAAAGCTCCACCAGCAGCAACAGAGGCAGCTGAGAGCTTGTCAGCATATTTATATCTTTGCATCTCAGGAATTGCGATTGAACCCATTGTTGCCGTTGTAGCTGTGCTTGAACCACAAACAGCACCAAATATTGCACAGGCAACCTGAGTTGCCATGGCCAACCCCCCGGGAAGTTTTCCTACCACCATATAAGCAAAAGAATATAGTTTTTTACCTATTCCTGAATGAAAACCAATAAAGCCCATTAAAACAAACATAGGAATAACACTAAGCGAATATGAAGTAAATGTTGTAAAAATATCAGAGGCTACAACCCTATTAGCTGCCACAAAAGTTGTAGCTACAGCATAGCCGAAATAGCCTATTATTATCATTGCCAAAGATATGGGAACCTTTATTAAAAAAAGAACAAGCAGTGCTAATACTCCAAGGGCGCCTATTAGAAGGAGGTTCATTTTCTGACCACCCTTTTTAAAAATTCTATTAAGCTTCCAAGTACTACAAAACAATATCCTATAAAACCAACAGCAATTACATATGCAAAATAATGCAAAGGCACTCTAGTTGTCATACCAACAAGCCCACCTTCATGTAACCTTATTCCGTACAAGAACAGCATTCTTACAACAAAAATAAGAAAAAGCAGAATTAAAAAATTCACTATTATATTTACAACAATTTGTTTTTCCTCAGATAACTTTTCAATTAGAATAGTAACGGCTACGTGGCCTTCCCAAGCAGCACAATAAGAAAGTGCAAGAGCTATTGCAGATGACATTATGAACCCAACCCACTCAGCTGTACCATCAAAAGGCTGTCCAAAAAACCTTGCTACTACATTAGAGACAACTAAAATCATTATTACCATAAACAATGCCCTTGCAACCCAATCAAGTTTTTGACTGACCTGAACTGAAAATTTATTAATTGAGCCCACCTTATCCCTCCCCCTTTTTTATTCGTGCTAAATAAAAGTAAATAAGATTAATTCAAGAAAGTGTCCTGCAGTTCAACACCGCAGGACACTTTACAAATATCTAAACTATTGTGTTCCATACTTTTCCAGATTTTTATCGATTAATTCTAAAGTAGTGTCGAAAATATCTTCTCCGGGCAATCCTTGCTCATTCAAATATTCGATGTGATCATCATACATCGGCTCAATAAGTTCAACCCATTTTTGTTCTTCTTCTTCAGGCAGTTCAATAAATTCTAATGCGATCCCTTCTTCCTCCATCCACTCGTATGCAAGCTCCTCCAGCCAGTCATAAAAACCTGCAACTACCTCTTCATAATACTCCTCGTTAACTTCTTCTATAGTATCCTGAATATCAGGCGGAAGGGAGTTCCAGGTATCAAGGTTCATAACCATAAAAAGTAACTGATTATACAGCATCGGAGTAAATGTCACATAATCTACAACCTCCGCTATTCTAAAAGACTTTAAGGTCTCTACAGGTGCTATAGTGCCGTCAGTTAAACCTCTCTGAATGGCTTCATACTGATCGGGCATAGGCAAAACATTGCCAGTCGAGCCCAGCCTGCTAAGAGCATCTGCTCGTTCTCCTGCTGTAACTCCAACTTCAAGGGCACTCAGATCTTCCATATTCCTAACCGGCTCTTGGGTTAAAAGATCACCCCTCCCAGTTGTCCAAAAAAACATATTTTTTACATTATCAAGTTCTTCTGGTTCAAGTTCTTCGATTAGATCCATGAGCGTCCAATCTGCCACTAAAGCATTCTCCCAATAGAGTCCAGGGACTAATAAAGTTTCTTGCACGGGAAAGCGCCCTCTGGTATATGCTTGACATGAATGCCCAATATCGGCTACTCCATCAACCACGCCTTCATAAATTTCCGTTCCTGGAATCAATGTTCCTCCCGGGTAACTTTCAATTATAACACGTCCATCAGTAGCTTCTTCAATTTTTTCTATCCATCCTTGAATTAACACAGTTTCTACTTCATGAGTAGAAGGCTGAAAATGGGCAAGGGAAAGTTCAAAAACCTCTTCATCAGTTGTAATTTCTTCATCAACTGCCTCCTCATCTGGCCCAGCACAACCTAAGATTCCAAACAACAAAACAAATATTAACATAACGGGAAAAACCATTTTTGAATACTTATTAGCAGCTTTAAGATGCATTTTGTCAACCCCTTCAGGTAAAGTGATAAAACATAAAACCAATACACTTTATACGTCACTCACAGCTTTATCTTAACACCTCCTATCATGAATTCAAAATATGGAGATTAAAGAAAGCGAAAATTAATTATAGATCTTATTATATTTCTCAGATAATCTTAATACTACCTCAAGAGCTTTTTCTCCTGATAAGTTTTGTTCTTCCATTTTATTGATGTAATCTTGTTGTACTGGTTTCACTTTTTCTTTCCACCTGTCCATCTCTGTTTCTGAAAGAGAAATCAAGTTTAATCCCTTTTCTTCAACAGCCCATTTTAATGCTTTTTCATTCATTCTATCCCATAAGCCAATAGCAATTTCTACCTGTAACTCCTCATTTATTGATTCAATTTTGTTCTTTGTATCATCAGATAAAGAATTCCATACATCTAAGTTAATATTTAGAAAAAATAAAGTATTATATAAAAAAGGTGTTGAAGTTGAGTATTCAACCACTTCAGCTTGCTTCCAGTTCTTGAGAACTTCTGGAGGCGAAAGATTGGCTTTTACAACGCCTGACTGTAAAGCTTCATAAGTATCTGATTGTGACATTGAAATAGGAGTTGCACCTAAAAGATCAAGCATATCTGCATTTCGACCAGTAGCACGTACTTCTAATCCTTGGAGATCTTCTAAATTTTGAATCGGCCTTTTTGAAAACATATCTCCCGGCCCTGTTGCAAAAACCATCATGAGTTGAGAATCTTTAACTTCATTTGGTCTCAGTTCTTTAATTCCATGCCATGCAACCATACTTGCCACCCTTGAATTATTATACATAATTCCTGGCAACTCGAACACTTCCAACAAAGGAAATCTTTCTCTCGAATAAGAAAAAACTGATAATCCAATATCAATTTCGTTGGTAACTACTCCATCATATATTTCTTCTGCATCAAGCATCAATTCATCAGGATAACTTGTTATTCTTAATTTTCCATTAGTTTCATTCTCTATAGTATCTATCCATTTTTGTATCAATTCTGTTTCTATGGGATGATCCTCAGGGAAAAAATGGGACAATGACAACTCAATTACTTCGTTGTCGTCTTCTACCGTACTACACCCAGACGAACTAAAAAAAGAAAGCAATAAAACCACCAATACTAACATAAATAATCGCGCTTTCAATAAATCCACCCCTTAAAAAATCATTTCAATTTCAAACCGTTGTTTCTCATTTTTAAAAAGTTTTTTACTAACCGTTTAGTATAACTAAGGCAATTTTACCCTTGCTTTTATTTATTGTCAATAATAAAACGGCAATTTAATTAAAAATTTTTAATTCTCTCAATTGACAAAGTAAATGCTACTGGCCAGAGAGTAAGGGTTGCATTAAA
>CAZMLU010000008.1:0-54024 GCA_964567295.1 uncultured Desulfovibrionaceae bacterium | reverse complement strand
GAGTGATTAGATGGGACGGTCTCTAAAAAAAGGTCCCTATGCGGATCCCGATTTGTTAGCTAAAGTCGAAAAGTTAAACCGCAGCAAGGAAAAAAGAGTTATCAAAACGTGGTCCCGCCGATCCACAATTTATCCTGATATGGTAAGGCATACCATAGCCGTTCATGATGGGCGTAAACACCTTCCTATCTATATAACGGAAGATATGGTAGGTCATAAACTGGGAGAATTTGCACCAACTCGTACTTTCCGTGGTCACGGTCATCATACGGAAAGGTCCACGTCCTTGAGATAAATGTTTTGAGGAAGGAAAGGCAGGAACAAGTTCTTCCAAGGCAGTTTTCAGGCAAAAGGGGTGATAGACAATGGAAACAAAAGCTCAAGCCAGGTTTGTTAGAATAGCTCCCCGCAAAGCCAGGATAGTAATAGATCTTGTCCGTGGTAAGGGAGTAGACGACGCTCTTTCTATTCTTGCATATACCCCTAAGAAAGGGTCAGAGATTATTGAGAGGGTTCTTCGTTCAGCCATTGCCAATGCAGAAAATAACCATGACATGAGCAGGGATGCCCTTTTTATCTCCAGAGCTTATGTCGATGAAGGTCCTACCCTGAAAAGGTTCAGGCCGAGAGCCATGGGAAGGGCAACACGCATTCGTAAAAGGACCAGCCATATAACCGTAGCTTTACGGGAAAGAGAGGAGGCTTAATAACTTGGGTCAAAAAATTAGTCCTGTCGGTTTTCGCATCGGGGTCATAAAAGATTGGGATGCCCGCTGGTATTCTGAAAAGGACTATACCGAGCTACTCCATGAGGACATCAAGATCCGCGAGTACATTAAAAAGAAACTTCAAATAGCCAGCATCTCCAAGGTAGAGATCGAGCGTGCAGCAAACAATATACGTGTTGCTGTGCACACGGCGAAACCAGGAATGGTAATCGGCAAAGGTGGCGCCGGGGTCGAGGGGCTTCGCCGCAAGTTGGAAGAGATGACAAGTAAGAAGGTTCATATCAATATTATGGAGATCAAAAAACCGGAGATGGACGCCTATCTGGTAGCAGAGAGTATTGCACAACAACTTACCAGGAGGATAGCCTTCAGAAGAGCGATGAAACAGTCTGTTTTCCGCACTATGAGGGCAGGCGCTAAAGGAGTTAAAATCGTTTGTAAAGGACGCCTTGGAGGGTCCGAAATGGCGCGCACGGAAACCTATCATGAAGGAACGGTCCCACTTCAAACCCTGAGGGCTGATATAGATTATGGAGCCTTGGAGGCGCATACTACTTATGGCCGGATAGGAGTAAAAGTCTGGATTTATAAAGGAGAAGTCCTTCCTGAAGTTAAAAAAGAAGAGCAAACGGGGAAGGAGGGAGAAAAACTGGATGTTAACGCCGAAAAGAGTTAAATTTCGCCGTCACCAAAGGGGACGTATGAAAGGTTTCTCAAAAGGTGGAAAAGAGATTGATTCCGGAGAATATGGTCTACAGGCTTTAGAGCCGTCCTGGATAACCAGCCAGCAGATAGAGTCAGCTCGAATAGCAATGACCAGGCATGTTAAAAGAGGTGGCAAGATATGGATCAAAATATTCCCCCACAAACCTGTCACAAAGAAGCCGGCAGAAACCCGGATGGGAAAAGGTAAAGGATCCCCGGAATACTGGGTCGCTGTGGTGAAGCCGGGCCGAATAATGTTTGAACTGGCGGGTGTGCCAGAAGATACGGCCAGGGAAGCTATGCGTTTGGCTGCTAATAAGTTGCCGATCAAATGTAAGTTTGTGAAAAGAGAAGAAATAGGTGGTGAAGCCCATGAAGGTGAAGGAAATTCGTGAGCTTTCAGATAAAGAGCTTCAGGAAAAAGCCCGTGAATTGAAAGAAGAACTTTTTAACCTGCGCTTTCAGATGGCTACGGGGCAATTGGAAAACACCATGAGGGTGAAAGAAGTCCGCAAGTCCATTGCTCGGGTTAAAACTGTAATAAGGGAGAGAGAACTGGTTATAATTAATATTTAGTCTCCCAAGAAAGGGGGCATCGTTTTGGAAAGAAACAGCAGGAAAGTAAGGGTGGGCAAAGTAGTTAGTGATAAGATGGATAAAACGGTCGTGGTAGCGGTAAAAAGGACCACAAAGCACCCTTTGTTTGGTAAGACCATGGTCAGAACCAAAAAATATAAAGCCCACGATGCTGATGATCAGTGCAGGACCGGTGATAAGGTAAAAATTATGGAGACCAAGCCTTTAAGTAAGGATAAACGTTGGCGGCTGACAGAGATCATGGAAAGATCACAGCTGTAGCTTCCGCGGAAAGGAGGGGGCGTTGTGATACAGAATCAAACACTCCTTAACGTAGCTGACAATACAGGCGCTCGTAAAATAATGTGTATCCGTGTCCTGGGCGGTTCCAAGAGAAAAACTTCTAGCGTCGGTGATATCGTTGTTGCTTCAGTCAAAGAAGCTACTCCCAGGGGCGTTGTCAAAAAAGGAGATGTGGTCCGGGCCGTAGTAGTTCGTACCAAGAAGGGTTACCGACGTCAGGATGGCACTTTTATCCGTTTCGATGAAAATGCCGCGGTGATTATAAATGAGCAAAAAGCTCCCCGTGGCACGCGTATCTTCGGACCGGTGGCCAGGGAACTAAGGGAAAAAGAGTTTATGAGAATTGTTTCCCTGGCCCCAGAAGTACTTTAATATTAACAGGTTTCTAAGGCAAGGGGGTGTGTTATATGCCTACAAAGATGAAGGTGCGCAAGGGAGACCAAGTGCTGGTGTCTTCCGGTAAAGATCGGGGGAAAAAAGGAAAAATTGTAAGCTCTTCCCCCAGGGATAATAAGATAGTGGTGGAGGGGGTAAATGTTGTCAAAAAACATGCCCGTCCCACCCAAAAAGTTACCCAGGGTGGTATAAGAGAGATGGAATCTCCCATTTATGCAAGCAAGGTAAAGCTTATTTGCCCCTCCTGTCAGAAGCCTACGCGGATTTCGCACAGGGTTCTCAGTGGAGGGAAAAAAGTACGAGCATGCAAAAAATGCACTGAAGCTATCGATAAATAAGTGGCAAGCTGCGAGAGAAACGCTTACCCGTTTGAAGTGCAGGGGAAGGAGGTAAGAAGGTGTCTACTTTGAAGGAAAAATACCTGGAAGAAGTTCGGCCGGCCCTAATAGAACATTTTTCTTATAAAAACGTCTTGGAAGCGCCGAGGCTTGAAAAAGTTGTAATTAATATGGGTATCGGGGAGGGCAAGGATAACCCCAAACTTTTAGAAGCCGCAGTAAATGAACTTTCCCTCATTACTGGACAGAAGCCTGTTATCACTAAGGCCAAACGTTCAGTAGCCAGTTTTAAGCTGCGCGAGGGCATGTCGATCGGCTGCAAGGTTACTTTGCGGGGGGAAAGAATGTATGATATTATGAGTAAGCTTATCAATGTTGCACTTCCCCGCGTGCGCGATTTTCGCGGTGTCTCTCTCCGCTCATTCGACGGCCACGGAAATTATTCTTTAGGCCTGCGAGAGCAGATTATATTCCCTGAGATCAATTATGATGATGTGGAAAAAATCCAGGGGATGGATATTGTTATAGTTACTACAGCAAAAACTGATGAGGAAGCCCAGGAATTGCTTAGGAAGTTGGGCATGCCATTTAGAGCGGCCTGAGGTATTTTAGAATGTTTTGAAATCAAAACTTGGAATGAGACCGTGCTCGCTAAATAGCTGCTAATTCCTTCCACGAGAACCTGGAACGAGCACGTGCTCGCCAAATTTATGAAAGGAGGTGCAGCCGGTTAATTTATAACCGGGAGTGTCTGTGGCAAAAAAATCAATGATCGCCAAGGCCAAACAGAAACCCAAGTTTGAAGTAAGAGGTTATTTTCGCTGTAAGCTCTGCGGTCGTCCAAGAGCATACCTCCGCAAGTTCGGGATGTGTCGTTTGTGCTTCCGCAAACTGGCACACCAGGGAATAATCCCCGGGGTGAGAAAAGCCAGTTGGTAGCTCAGTGTTAGAAAAGGGGGTTCAAGGTTTACGATGATGACCGATCCGATTGCCGATATGTTAACCAGAGTTCGAAATGCTCATATGGCTGGTAAAAGCAAGGTTGAACTTCCTTCCTCCAAGACCAAGGAGGCTATTGCCGCCATATTGAAAAATGAAGGATATATACGTGATTTTGAACGTATTTCCGATAACAAGCAGGGAGTGCTCAAGCTTTATCTCAAATATGCCCAGAGTACCCAGGGAGCTATTACGGGACTTAAGCGTATAAGCAAGCCCGGCTTAAGAGTTTATGTGGGGAAAGATGAACTTCCCCGAGTTTTAAACGGCCTGGGAATTGCAATTATCTCTACTTCACAGGGTGTTATGAGCGATAAGAATGCCAGGGAAGTGGGCTTGGGCGGAGAAGTGATATGTTACGTCTGGTAGGAGGTGGAAAGATTGTCTCGTATAGGAAAAAAACCCGTTCCTCTGCCGGAAGGCGTGGAAGTAAATGTAGAAAAAGATAACCTGGTTACCGTTAAAGGTCCCAGGGGAGAGCTTACTAAAAAGATCCCATCTTGCCTGGAAATTATATTCGAGGAAGGACATATATTAGTACAGCGCCCTTCTGATAGGAAGGAACATCGGGCCATGCATGGTCTTGGTAGATCGTTACTGGCTAATATGGCGGAAGGGGTAACCAATGGTTATGTCCGTGAGCTGGAGTTGGTCGGAGTTGGTTACCGGGCCACCAAACAGGGTGAAACCCTGGTGTTGAATGTCGGGTATTCTCAGCCTGTACAGTTCCTTCCGGTCGAAGGGATAGAGTTGGATGTGCCGGCGGTGACCCGTATAACTGTCAAGGGTATTGACAAAGAGGTAGTAGGTGAGACTGCTGCTAAAATTCGCCGAGTTCGTCCACCGGAACCTTATAAAGGGAAAGGTATTAAGTATGCTGGCGAATATATCAGGCGCAAGGTGGGCAAAGCAGGTAAATAAACTCCAGGCAGCTAGTTTCGAAAGGGTGAAATGCAGTGGTAAAGGAGAAAAAAGAGCTGACCAGAAAGAGGCGGCATTTAAGGGTCCGCAGAAAAGTTAGCGGAACGCCTGATCGACCGCGGCTGAATGTTTACCGCAGCCTCAAGCATATTTATGCCCAGGTCATAGATGATACCAGGGGTCATACACTGGTGTCAATTTCGACACTGGAGCCGGCTGTGAGAGAGCAGCTTACGGGAATTACGGGCAAAGCGGAAGCAGCCCGTAAGGTAGGAGAAATCCTTGCTCAAAAGGCTTTGGATACCGGCGTAAAGGAAGTCGTCTTTGATCGAGGCGGTTTTCTCTATCACGGAAGAGTAAAGGCTCTGGCTGATGGTGCCAGGAGCCAGGGTTTAATATTTTAGAGGAAGGGAGGTATCAGGTTGCCCAAAGTTGAACCGCAAGGTGAACTTACTGAAAGAGTGGTCCGTATCAACAGGGTCGCTAAAGTGGTCAAGGGTGGAAGGCGTTTTAGCTTTAGTGCGCTGGTGGTAGTTGGGGATGAAAAAGGAGCCGTAGGCGTGGGCCTTGGCAAGGCAGGTGAAGTCCCCGAGGCTATTCGTAAAGGCATCGAAGATGCAAAAAAGAAATTAGTATTAGTTCCCATGGAGGGTACAACAATCACCCATCCCGTAACAGGACATTTTGGTGCTGGAAGGGTGTTAATGAAGCCGGCCTCAGAAGGAACAGGTGTTATAGCCGGCGGACCAATCAGGGCTGTGTTAGAACTGGCCGGGGTCAAAGATATACTTACCAAAAACTTGGGCTCTGCAAATGCCATGAACATGGTCAATGCAACTATAAAGGGATTACAGGCCTTGAAATCACCAGAAGATGTTGCCAGGATAAGAGGCAAAACTGTAGATGAGCTTAGGGCCTAGGGGATTCCTGGAGTACAGGAATTATTTCTAATAAGCTGCTAAAAGTCCACAGCCTAGTGGAGAATTGACAGCTTCCCCAATACTCTTTCATTTAGGAAATAGGAGGTGCTTTTTTAATGCGCTTGCATGACTTAAAACCGTCTCCCGGTTCCCGTGCCCCTCGAAAAAGAAAGGGGAGGGGGATCGGGTCGGGCCTGGGTAAAACTGCTGGCCGTGGACAAAAAGGACAAAAAGCGCGTTCCGGTGGCAAGTTGCGTCGAGGCTTTGAAGGTGGCCAGATGCCTTTATATCAGCGCCTTCCTAAGCGCGGTTTCCACAACTTATTTAAAAAAGAGTGGGCTGCTGTCAATGTCGAGAAGCTAAATCGCTTTGAGGCAGGCACAGTAGTTACTCCACAGCTTTTGAAGGATATAGGAGTTGTGAAGGATATTAAAGACGGTCTGAAAATATTAGGGAATGGTCAACTGGAAAAAGAACTTACCGTTCGTGCTCACAGCTTTAGTGCCCAAGCCAAGGCAAAGATTGAGGCCGCTGGTGGGCAAGCAGAGGTGATTTGAGATGTTTCAAACTGTGCGCAATGCATGGAAAATTGGCGAACTGCGCCAGAGAATACTATTTA
This sequence comes from uncultured Desulfovibrionaceae bacterium, assembly GCA_964567295.1. Lineage (GTDB taxonomy): Bacteria > Bacillota > Dethiobacteria > DTU022 > UBA8154 > SLJK01. Next base: position 47,519 of record CAZMLU010000008.1, on the reverse strand, counting down.
CCCTGGCCATGCTGGTTATTTTTCGCATAGGTGCTCATGTGCCGGTGCCGGGTATTAATCCCGAGGCGCTTAGAGAGTTTTTCCAGGAGGATACTCTTTTTGGTTTTTATAATGTGATCGCCGGTGGCGCCCTAAGCAATTTCACCATTTTTGCCATGGGGATTATGCCCTATATTAATGCTTCCATTATTATGCAGCTTTTAACGGTTGTTGTTCCCAAGTTCAAGGAATGGAGCGAAGAGGGCGTAGAGGGACGCAAAAAAATGATGCAGGTTATTCGTTACGGAACAGTTTTGCTGGCTTTTTTGCAGGCAACGGGGATGACTTTCAGTATCATGCGCCCTGCTGTAATCGATCACAGCACTCTTAGCTACGTAATCATAATCATATCTCTGACTGCTGGCACGGCTTTCCTTATGTGGTTGGGAGAATTAATAACTGAAAACGGGATCGGTAATGGTATATCTCTCCTAATTTTCGGTGGTATCGTGGCCGGTTTGCCTCCCAGCGTAGGTGAGACTATTGAATTACTGAGGTTGGGAGAGCTGAGCTTTGTGGTCTTGATTCCTATTCTCCTGGTTTTACTAAGCCTGATCGTGGGTATTGTCGCCATGGATGTGAGCAGAAGGCGAATTCCGGTTCAATATGCCAAGAGAGTAGTCGGAAGAAGGGTTTATGGTGGGCAGAGCACCCATATCCCTCTGAAAATAAACCAGGCCGGCGTGATTCCGGTTATCTTTGCTTCAGCTATTCTGATGTTTCCGGCTACCATAGCCATGTTTATCGATCACCCCATTGCTCAAAGCATAGCGGGAGCCCTGAGTTGGGGAACAGTGCTTAATACTGCTTTGTATGCGCTTTTTATTATTCTATTCACCTTTTTCTATACTGCTATTCAGTTTGATCCCATGAAAATAGCCGGAGATGTTAAAAAACACGGGGGATTTATCCCTGGGCTCAGACCGGGACGCCCCACAGCTGAGTATCTCAGCAGGGTTTCGACCCGTCTGACCTTTGTAGGGTCATTTGCTCTTGCTTTTATCGCCGTGCTGCCCATTGGTTTGCAGGACGTGTCCCGTTTAAACCTGATGTTCGGGGGGACGGCTCTCATCATTATGGTGGGCGTGGCGTTGGAGACTATGCGCCAGATCGAAAGCCAGATGCTTATGCGCAATTATGAAGGTTTTATGAGATAAGGGAGAGTTGTTTTTGATCGTTATAAAGTCACACCAGGAAATAGAGCTTATGCGAGAGGCCGGAAAGATTGTTGCAGAAACCCTAACAAGATTGGAACAGGCTATCCGGCCAGGTATTACCACAGGGCACTTGGACAATTTGGCCAGAAAATGCATTCATAGTTTTAACGCACAGCCTGCTTTTTTGGGATATTATGGTTTTCCGGCCAGTATTTGTGCTTCTGTCAATGAAGAGGTTGTCCATGGGATACCGGGGCTTCGGAAGTTGAAGAATGGAGATATTATAAGTATTGATGTAGGTGTATATTACAAAGGTTATTGCGGAGATTCAGCGTCCACTTTTCCGGTGGGTGAGGTTTCTCCCCTGACTCTTAGGCTCGTTCAGGCTGCCGAGGATTCCTTTTACCAGGGTATTTCTTTTGCCTATCCTGGAAAGCACCTGCAAGATATTTCCAGCGCCATTCAAAATTGTGCCGAATCACAGGAATTTTCTGTGGTCCGTAATTTTGTCGGGCACGGCATCGGCAGTCGTATGCATGAAGAGCCCCAGGTGCCCAACTATGGTTCCTCCAGTAAGGGTGTTCAACTCCAGGAGGGCATGGTACTGGCTATTGAGCCCATGGTCAATGAAGGTACGTGGGAGGTAGAGACCCTTAACGATAACTGGACGGTGGTGACCAAGGACAGGAAGTTGTCAGCCCATTATGAACACACAGTAGCGATACTGGAGGGCGGTCCTGAGATCCTGACTTCATTACAAGGGGGAGCAAAGTGGATCTAGAGCAAGGACAGCTGGTGAAATCATTAGCAGGAAGAGATAAAGGCAGGATATATATTATCATTGGTTTTAAGGAGGATCGGGTGCTGCTTTGCGATGGGAAGTATCGTCCCGTGAAGATGCCCAAACGCAAGAACCCCAAGCACCTGCAGCCTTATCACTATGTTGTCCGTGAGATAAAGGATAAGATCCGGGAACGCAAGATTGATGATACCGTTGTGCGACAATATATCAACGAGATGATCTCTGCATCAGATTTGCAGCAGGACAAAAAACCGGGCAGCTTATTTTCCCTCAGGGTCTCTTCTTATGGCAGAGCTTAGAGAAAGGAGGCATGCCAGGGAATGTCCAAAAAAAAGGACATCATTGAAGTTGAAGGAACAGTCGTTGAGCCTTTGCCTAATGCCATGTTCAGGGTAGAGTTAAAGAACGGAGTAAAGATTCTTGCTCATGTTTCCGGTAAGATACGCATGCATTTTATCCGCATTCTACCCGGCGACCGCGTGCTGGTGGAGTTGTCACCTTATGATCTGACCAAGGGACGAATCACCTATCGCTATAAATAAAATGTCATAAAGGGGGCTGGTGCTGTGAAAGTGCGCCCATCGGTGAAGCCTATTTGTGAAAAATGCAAGGTTATACGCCGAAAAGGAAAAGTGATGATCATCTGCGAAAATCCTAAACATAAACAACGTCAAGGATAATAACTGTTCGCAGAAAACAAGAGGGTATAATTTATATACCTAAAAAAGTATACTGCTTAAGTGAGCCTTTTATAGCAAAGGAGGTGCGAACATATGGCCAGGATAGCCGGAGTGGATCTGCCACGAGATAAAAGAGTAGAGGTTGCGTTAACTTATATTTACGGAATGGGTAGTAAGAGAGCGCAGGGGACGTTACAACGCGCCCAGATCGATCCCCATACCAGGATAAGAGATCTGACCGATGATGAGATCAACCGCTTGAGAGAATATATTGATAAAAATTTCAAGGTCGAGGGCGATCTTCGTCGTGAGGTTGCAATGAACGTGAAGCGTCTCATCGAAATCGGCTGCTACCGCGGCATTCGGCATCGTCGTGGTATGCCGCTGAGGGGGCAGAGCACAAAAAATAATGCGCGCACTCGTAAAGGACCGAAGAAAACGGTTGGTGTGCGCCGTAAAAAATAAGGAGGGAAGAAAGAAGTGGCAAAAAGAAAGACTGCAGGCCGTCCAAAACGTAAAGAACGGAAAAATGTTGAGCACGGCATAGCCCATATCAAATCCAGCTTTAACAATACTATTATAACCATTACTGATTTGCAGGGCAATAATATTGCTTGGTCCAGTGCTGGAACGGTGGGTTTCAAAGGCTCTCGCAAATCTACACCTTTTGCAGCCCAGATGGCCGCAGATTCTGCGGCACGCACAGCAATGGATCACGGCATGAAACAGCTGGAGGTTTTTGTCAAAGGACCTGGTTCGGGGAGGGAAGCTGCTATCCGTTCCTTGCAGGCCGTAGGATTAGAAGTGAATATGATAAAAGACGTTACTCCTATTCCGCATAACGGTTGCCGACCGCCAAAACGGCGCAGAGTATAAAGAGATCACCAGCAGGAGGTGTTGAGGATATGGCCCGATATAAAGATGCAGTCTGCAGGTTGTGCCGGCGGGAGGGTATCAAGCTGTACCTGAAGGGTGACCGTTGTTACAGTGAAAAATGTGCCTTTGTCCGCAAGGGGTATCCGCCTGGCATACATGGGCAGGGCAGACAAAAAATTTCCGGATACGGGATGCAGTTAAGGGAAAAACAGAAAGCCCGCCGTGTTTATGGAGTTTTGGAAAATCAGTTCCGGAAATATTTCAAAGAAGCCGACAGGCGTAGGGGAGTTACTGGGGAGACTTTGCTGCAGATCCTGGAAAGCAGGCTGGATAACATTGTATTTCGCATGGGGATGGCCCGTTCACGGTCAGAAGCCCGTCAACTTGTTCGACATAATCATTTCCAGGTTAATGGAAGGAAAGTCAATATTCCATCATACCTGTGTAAGCCCGGCGATGAGATTTCCGTGAAAGAAAAATCTCGTAGTATGCCCCTCTTCAAAGAAATTGCAGAATGGGGAGCAGCACAGGGGACCATGGAATGGCTGGAAGTTGACCATGAGAAAATGAGCGGCAGGATTGCCCGCTTCCCCTTGCGGGAAGAGCTAGATATTCCTATTGTGGAACATCTTATCGTGGAGCTTTATTCACGTTAAAAAAATTCCTCTAACTATGGTTAGGAGGGAAGATATTAGTGATAGAAATCGAAAAGCCAAAAATTGATTGGGTAGAAAAAGAGGGCGATGAGTTCGGTCGTTTTGTGGTAGAGCCGTTAGAAAGAGGATACGGGATCACTCTGGGGAACTCCCTTCGGCGCATTCTCCTTTCTTCGTTACCCGGTGCAGCAGTGGTTAGTGTAAAGATCGAGGGGGTATTGCATGAGTTTTCTACCATTCCCAATGTGTTTGAGGATACGCCTGAGATAATTCTCAACTTGAAAAAACTACGCCTCAAGATTCATGCCAATGAACCGCAGTTGTTGATCATCGATGTAGAGGGTCAAAAAGAGGTTGTTGCTGCTGATATTCAGGCTCCTTCCGATGTGGAAATCCTTAACCCGGATCTGCACCTGGCCACCCTGGAGGAAGGTGGCAAGCTCTATATGGAGATAACCGCCAGCCTCGGCCGGGGTTATGTGCCGGCAGAACGTAACAAGACAGCCAATCAGCCCATAGGAGTTATCCCGGTTGATTCTATCTTTACTCCGATCAAGAAAGTTAACTTTAATGTGGAAGATACCAGGGTGGGACAGATCACCGACTACGATAAGTTGACCCTGGATATATGGACTGATGGAAGCATCGGCCCTAACGAAGCTATTAGTCTGGGTGCTAAAGTTATGAGCAAGCACCTGGGGCTCTTTATCAACCTTACAGAAAAAGTAGATGAGGTCGAGATAAGCAGCGATGAAGATGATAGCAATATGGAACGGGTTCTGGAGATGACCATTGAAGAGTTGGATCTCTCCGTTCGTTCTTATAACTGTCTAAAAAGGGCAGGAATAAATACCGTGGAAGAGTTGACCCGTAAAACCGACGATGAAATGATGAAGGTGCGCAACCTGGGGAAAAAGTCACTGGAAGAAGTGCATCACAAACTACATGATTTGGGTCTTGGCCTCAGGAAAGAGTCGGAGTAGTTACTGGAAACACCTTTTAAGGAAGGGAGGTGCTGTGCCGGGTTTCTTCGGACCTGTTTAAGGACGAAGGCTGCGGCGTTTAACATGAGCCACCGTAAGTTTGGTAGGAAAAGGGGTCCCCGTAAAGCACTTATGCGCAATATGGTTACCTCATTTATTATAGCAGAACGGATAGAAACTACTGAGACAAAAGCTAAAGAAGTGAAGCCAATTATTGAGAGTATGATTACAGCCGCCAAGAAAGGTGACCTTCATTCACGCAGGAATGCACTTTCATATCTGCTGGACGAAGACGCAGTAACCAAGCTCTTTGAAAAAATTGGACCTCGATTCGAAGGAAGGGACGGAGGTTATACCAGGATCATGAAAAAGGGACCGCGCAGGGGTGATGGTGCTCCTATGGTTCTTTTAGAGCTGGTATAAGCTGTTAGAGTTTCTTTGCTTAATCACACCTTAGGTGGTGGAAATTTGGAAGCCATCATCCAGGTAAAGAACCTGACCTACAATTATCAATTGAGTGGTACTGAAACGATCAGGGCCTTAGAAGATCTTTCCTTGGAGATAGAGGAAGGGAGCTATGTTGCCCTGGTTGGACCAAACGGATCGGGCAAATCTACCCTGGCCAGGCATTTTAATGCGCTTCTTATGCCAACCTCAGGGGAAGTAATAGTAGATGGTTTTTCCACCTCTGAGGAGCGCCATCGTTGGGAAATACGGCGCCGCGTAGGGATGGTTTTTCAAAACCCGGATAATCAGATTGTAGCTACCACTGTGGAAGAAGATGTGGCGTTTGGCCTGGAAAACCTGGGAATGGCGCCGGAACTCATCCGCCGCAGGGTGGACGAAACCCTGGACAGGATCGGGCTTAGTTCTTATGCCAAACAATCCCCCCATTTGCTTTCGGGAGGGCAGAAACAGAGACTCTCTATCGCCGGGATAATTGCGATGAGGCCTCGCTGTTTGGTGCTTGACGAACCCACTGCTATGTTAGATCCGCGCGGCCGCATGGAGGTACTTAATACCGTTAAACAGCTCAACAACCGTGAAAAGATTACAGTGGTGCATATAACCCATTCCATGGAGGAGGCCCTGGAAGCAGATCAGGTGGTCATCTTGGCTGCGGGGAAAATAATAAGGATTGGGCAGCCGAAGGAGATATTTAGTGGGGAACTGGATCTGGGAGATCTGGGTTTAGAAGTTCCTACGGTTCCCAGGCTGGCTCATATTCTTAGGCAGGGCGGGATCGAGATTTCTTATGGAGTTTTGAGGATGGAACAGCTGGTGAACGTTTTATGTTAATTGAAGCTCGCCGCCTGTCTTATACGTATATGCCGGGAACCCCTTTTCAGGTTCGAGCTCTGCAAAATATCAATTTAACCGTCCAGAAAGGCGAGTTTGTCGGCATAATTGGTGAAACAGGTTCCGGCAAATCTACCCTGGTGCAACACTTTAACGGTCTTTTGAAACCTACAGAGGGAGAACTCCTGATCAACGGTAAAAATGTATGGACTGAAGGGACGGGGCTGCGCCAATTGCGCTCCCGGATTGCCCTTCTTTTTCAATTTCCGGAACATCAGCTTTTTGAAGAAACGGTTTTTAAGGATATTGCTTTTGGACCTCGCAATCTGGGGCTGAAAAACGGTGAAGTGGAGAAGAGCGTCCGCTATAGCATGGAATTGATGGGACTAAACTACTCTTCTTATAAGGATCGTTCCCCCTTCTCTCTGAGCGGGGGCGAGAAAAGAAGAGCTGCCATGGCCGGTATTATGGCCATGGACCCGGAAGTGATTATCCTGGATGAACCCGCAGCAGGCATGGATCCTCTAGGAAGACGGCAGTTTATGGAGACGATAAGCATGCTGCACCGGGAAGAAAACCTTACGGTGATCCTTGTTACTCATAACATGGAAGAGGTTTCCCGCCTGGCAGATAGACTCTTTGTTCTTTCCCAGGGCAAGATGGTTCTGGAAGGAACGCCTTCGGTGGTTTTTAATTCTCCGGCTACTATTAAGGAGTCTGGCCTGGAGATGCCCCCACTCACTTATTTGTTAACCAGGATGAGAGAATGCGGCAAAAAGGTCCGGACGGATATTTTTAACGTGGAAGAAGCTGGAGAGGAGATTCTACGTCTCTACGGGGAGGTTCACCGGTGAGCATGCGTAGCATAACACTGGGACATTATCTGCCCGGAGAGTCTGTCTTGCACCGGCTTGATCCCCGGGTCAAGCTGGTTGCCCTTCTAATCTTAATCGTGGCACTCTTTCTGATCAAGTCTTTCACAGGTTTTTTATTCTACGGGCTTTTTATATCCGCGATATTTATCGCTTCCGGCCTTCCCTGGCGCTATTTTTTGCGGGGTTTAAAACCGGTGCTCTATATAATAATATTTACGCTAATCCTGCATTTTCTTTTTACCAAGGGTGGCCAGGTTTACTGGCGCTGGGGTATGTTGACCATAGAGGAAGCGGGAGTGGCAATGGGTTCATTCATGACCCTGCGGCTTGCCCTGTTGGTTGTCACCACGCTCATGATTACCTTGACCACCTCCCCGATATCTTTTGCCGACGGCATCGAATATTGGCTGCGTCCCTTTCGGAGGTTGGGCGTTCCCGGACATGAGATTGCAATGATGATGACAATAGCCCTGAGATTTATTCCCACCTTAATGGAAGAAAGTGATAAGATCCGCAAAGCCCAAATGGCCAGGGGGGCAGACTTCGAAACAGGGAATATATTCCGCCGTGCAAGAAACCTGGTGCCCTTGCTGGTTCCGCTATTTGTGAGTGCTTTCCGCCGGGCAGACGAATTGGCTGTGGCCATGGAAGCCCGCTGTTACCAGGGCGGTGAAGGGCGAACCAAGATGCGTGAGCTGCATACGGGAATGGTGGACTATATTGGGATTGTTACCGTTGGAGCTGTATTGGCGGGGATAGTGTTAAGCGGCATCTAAAAGTGAAGGAAGGTTCCTTAGTGGGGCGCGGAGGTGTTCTATTGTCAAAATATAAAGTCGTTCTTTCTTACGATGGGACTGATTATCACGGATTTCAAATGCAGCTGAATGCCCTGAGCATTCAGGAGATCGTGGAGAACGGCTTGCTCAAACTTTACGGCCGTAAAACAAGGATAGAACCGGCGGGTAGAACAGATGCAGGGGTCCATGCTAGGGGTCAGGTTATCTGTTTTTCGGCGCCTCACATGATCCCTGTAGAGAGAATACCTTTAGCCCTTAACGGTGTGTTTCCTGGGGATATTGTGGCTCTGGATGCTGCACTGGTCAATGAACATTTCAGCCCCAGGAAAGAAGCGGAAAAAAAAACTACTCTTATTCCATTGATAACAATTATTTTCCCGACGTTTTCAGGAGACGTTACAGCTGGCATATTTCCCAACCTCTCGATTTACAGAGAATAAGGGAAGGAGCAGATATGCTTTTGGGCAAGCACGATTTTAAAGCTTTCCAGTCTTCAGGTACGCTATTAAAAAGTACAGTACGCACCCTTTTTTCTTTGGAGATTGAACAGCAGGGTTCCTTAGTTCGGTTGATATTCGAGGGAAGCGGATTTCTCTACAAAATGGTCAGGAATATAACAGGCACCCTGGTAGAGGTAGGTTTGGGAAAAAGAGAACCGCAAGAGATAGAAAAAATTTTGCAGAGCAAGGACCGCCGTCAAGCGGGGAAAGCTGCCCCGGCTGCAGGTTTATGCCTGGAAAAAGTACAATATCCCGTGCAGCGTGAAGATCTTAAACTTGACTGGTGGGAACTGATGTATTAAAATATGCTTTGTAGTGTTTAAGAAAGAAGGCGTCGCCATTTCGACGAGAAAGGAGGTGTGCAGTTTCTGTCCGGTAGACTATTGGTTTTTGCCGGGCAGATAAAGCGATGCGCACGACATATATGGCACGAGAGGAAGATGTTGACCGCAAGTGGTATGTAATAGACGCAACAGGTCTTCCCCTGGGAAGGTTGGCTAGCGAAGTTGCCAGACTGTTAAGGGGAAAGCACAAGCCCACTTATACGCCCCACGTAGATACGGGAGATCATATCGTAGTTATTAATGCTTCCCGGGTAGTCCTTACGGGCCGGAAAGAAATTCAAAAGTATTATTACCGACATTCTGGTTATGCTAGTGGCATTAAGAAGATACGGTACGATGAGTTTTTGCAAAAAAATCCTGAGCGAGCCGTTTATCTGGCTGTGAAAAGAATGCTTCCCTCCAATCGCTTGGGAAGAGCCATGCTCAAAAAACTAAGGATTTACGCTGGCCCAGAACACCTACATGAACCTCAAAAACCCGAAAAGTGGGAATTTGTGGCCAAGAGAGTTGCACGATAAATAATCAGCGCTGCTAGATTTGAGGGAAAGGAGGGAAAATATTGGCGCAGCTACATTATTACGGGACAGGACGCCGAAAAAAATCTATTGCCCGAGTTCGCCTGTTGCCTGGAGATGGAAATATTGTTGTTAATAACCGGGAACTTAATGATTTCTTCGGACTGGAGACATTAAGAGTGCAGGTTCGCCGTCCCCTGGAGGCAACCGGTATGTTGAATAAATTTGATGTCTTTGTCAAGGTAGAAGGTGGCGGAATTACGGGTCAAGCCGGTGCCATAAGGCACGGCATTGCCAGAGCACTTTTGGTCGCCGACGAAGATTTCCGCCCCGTTTTAAAGAACGAAGGTTTTCTGACCAGGGACCCCCGCATGAAGGAGCGCAAAAAATACGGCTTGAAAAAAGCCAGGCGCGCACCACAATTTTCTAAGCGTTAATAAACAGCAAAAGCAGGTTGTAGCCATTTCTCTTAAAGGCTGACAGGAGCAGAATGTCAGCTTTTTTGTTTTTTCAAAGAATCTTAGTGGTTGTCAAACTGTCAAAAGTCTATTATAATTTATTATAAGAAACTAAAAGAAACTGGGGAAGATGGATTATGAGTATATTTGATTACTTGGCTGAAAGGATAGGCAGAGGAACAGTCCATATAACCCTCATTGATCCGATGAAGCAATCACCGGAAGTAGCTGGACGCCTTGCTCTTACCGCGCAAGAAGTTGGAAGTGATCTCATACTGGTAACGGGACTAGGCGGACTTACACAGAGGGATTTACTGGACACCACCCTTTCCATCAGGGATAAGATTTCGATCCCCCTGGTTTATTCTCCAACGGGTGCTGAGGCTCTTTCTTTTTCATTCGATGCTCTTTTCTTCCCCAGTCTGTTAAATTCGAAGAATACGAGCTTTGTCTGCGGGGGGCAGTCCAAGGTTTCCATAGTATTGAAGAGAATGGAGATTGAAACTATTTCCGTCGGCTATGTTATTGTCGAGCCGGGGATGAAAATGGTGGATATGGCCAAGGTAGAGCCTGTTCCCAGGGACAATTACTGGCTGGCGGCAAGTTATGCTGTAGGCGCCGAACTTTTTGGTATGGAGTATGTCTATTTTGAAGCGGGCACAAGTGCGGCCCAACCCATCCCTGCAGGAATGATACGGGCCGTCAAGAAGGAGATTTCCATACCCCTTATTGTCGGGGGCGGAATCAGAACCGCAATTGATGCCCGTCGGGTCAGGCAGGCCGGAGCAGATGTGGTTGTAACCGGTACTATTATTGAAAATGCTGGCTACAGGGAGAGGCTTCGTTCCATACTTAGCGCATTAAAAGATTGATAAGTTATTTTGGTTAAGAGCTTACAATGAAAATAAATATATCAAGTTACGCCCGGTAAAGAGAGGGGACAACAAGGTGAAAAAACTGCTCCTTATTATGGCAATGCTTTTTGTTTTTAGTATGCTTGTCGGATGTAAAATGGTTGAGGAAAGAGAAGCAATAGCAGAATACCGGCCTGATAGATACTGGGAAAATGTTTGGGTTGTTCAGGAAAGAATTTCCAACATGGAGGTAACGGAGGACAACATAATTTTAACGGCCTCTTGTATTGTAAATTACGAGGGTGATGAGCTTGCCAAAGATGTGACCCTGGTTATGAAAAGTCCTCTTACCCATCCTTTTATTGATGAGTTAGAAAAGGAGTATTTTGATGTTGTTAACCCTGGAGAGGAATTAAGGTTTAGCATGCGAGTAGAGTTGGAAAACTGGCAGGAAGAAATTCCATCCTCGGTCTTCAAGGAAAAACTCGTAGACGACTTCCAGGATAACAGTTATGTAGGTGTGAGCTGGAACTTCGAAGAAGATGATGAAGAATATGATGTACGTATGTATGACTGGGGAGTTATAGAACACTGGTTCTAGCGGTAACCTGAGTAAGCTCTTGACGGTAAAGTTTGCCTGTTTTGCCGAACCACGTGAGTGAAGCTCGCTGTTACTTGCTCTGTCAGCTTGCCTACATGTAGAGTAGGATGCCTGCTATTGCGCCCAAGCCAATGAGCGTCAGGGGGCTGAGTCTGGTAAAAAAAAGAAGGGGCAGAGATCCTGCAGTCAGTAAGGCTGACTTCCAGTCCACGATAGAACTTCCGCCGATTACGAAGGCAGCCAGTCCGATAAGGGCAATGACTGAGGGCCTGATTCCCTCCAAGATATCATGCAGCCTGCTGGAACTGTAATTTTGCATAATAATTTTTGTGGCGGGGACAATAATCAATAGGGAGGGGAATACCACTCCCACCGTTGCAGTTATGGCTCCATACAACCCGGCCACCTGGTAACCGACAAAGGTGGCTGCATTAATTGCGACAGGCCCCGGGGTCATCTCCGCCACCGCAATAACATCAACCAATTCTGACACGTTCATCCAGCCCTGGCTTCTCACTATTTCATGTTCCAGGAGCGCCAGCATGGCATATCCTCCTCCGAACCCAAATATGCCCACCTTAAAAAAGGAAAAAAAGAGTTCTATCAATAATACGAACATGGCTACTCCTCGTTCCTCATGGATTTAATGGGCCAAAAAAACCCTAGTGCTGCTCCCAGGAGAATAATAAAGGCCGGGTGTATATTTAAAAGAATGAGTCCTGCTAGAAATAAAAGAAAAGTGATGAGAAGCCGTGTTTGCAAAAATATGGGCTTTCCTAACTTATAAGCTGCCGAGATGATCAGGGCTACTACTACGGGCCTGATTCCCATAAAAGCTGCCTGGACTATCTCATGTTCGTGGTAATGCCACAGAAAGATGGCTATAGTCAGGATGATCAGGAAGGATGGCAGGATCGCCCCTATCAACGAGAAGAGCCCTCCTTTGATTCCACGGAACAGATAACCGTTCAGCAGCGAAAAATTGACCACTATAGGTCCCGGAAATGATTGTGCAATGACGAGTCTGGTTAAAAATTCATCTTCATTTACCCAGTTTTTCCGCACAATCAATTCATGCCGGATAAGTGGAATCATGGCAAAACCACCTCCGAAGGTAAAAGCCCCGAGCTTGAAAAAAAGGAAAAACATATCCAGAAGCTCCTTTTTTGCCCCTGCCCCTGTTTCCTTTTTAGTGCTCTCTCCCATGGCGGTTATCCATCCTCTCTTCTCCGCTCGCTTTCTTTCTTATAAATCAATATTTCCCAGTTATTCTATCACTTCTACCAGTTGGATGCAATTGAAAGGAATCCTTAAAAATTTTTCCATGAGGATAGACTTTTCAAGAAAGATCAGGTAGTATGAAATGTAATCAAAGCTTCTTGGTTTGCCATATCAAAAGAGGTCGAAAGCTTGGCTATCTACTATCGAGAGGGAGGTTTATATGCGTCAGTATTTTCCCCTGTTTTTTTTCTTTCCCAAAAAAGGTGTTATTATGTATTTTATGATTTTTGTGCTTGTTTTTCTTTTAGCTGCCGGAGGATGCGGCTCAACATTAACCGGGGAAGAGTATGATGTCTCTGAAAAGGACAATGAAGCTGATGATTCTGCTAAAGAAAGTGTAGACCAGGAGGAGACAGCTGAAGAGACAGAGGAAGAAAGACGTCTTAGAGAGGAAGAAGAGGCCGAGCAGGCAAAAAAAGAGCGTGAAAAATTGGAGGAGCGACGTAAGGAAGAATTGGGTTCTCTTTATGTTCCCTTGCCTCCCCTGGACTGGGAACGAGATAACCCGCCTGTCAAAGCGCGCGGTCTTTACCTGACGGGACATTCCATAGGCCTGGAGTCGCGTTATAGTAGTATTCTGGAGATGTTAGAGACCACGGAGCTTAACTCCCTGGTGATTGACGTAAAAAATGATCACGGAGTCATGTCTTATAATAGCGAAATTGAGATTGTGGAAGAGGTTGGAGCTAATCAAGCGGTTCCAATCAAAGATATTAAATCTGTTATAGAAGAGTTGAACGATAGAGATATCTATACCATTGCCCGAGTTGTGGTTTTTAGGGATCCACACCTGGCGGAACAAAGACCAGACTGGTCTATACATAAGAACGAGGGGGGGCTTTGGAGGGACCGCAAAGGAGTATCCTGGGTGGATCCGTACGAGAAAAAGATCTGGGATTACAACATTGCCATTGCACGCGAAGCAGCACTGATGGGTTTTCGAGAAATACAGTTCGACTATGTTCGCTTCCCTGAAAATGCAAGGGATCTGGACCGGGATGCTTACTATCCGGCCCAGAATGAACTGGAAAAGGATGAGCTGATAAGGGATTTTTTAATCTATGCAGGGGAGGAACTCATCGAGTATGATGTCTACCTCTCGGCCGATGTATTTGGGGTTATATCTACTTCTTGGGGCGATTCGGATCGGATAGGGCAGACCTGGGAAAAAATAGCCGACCATGTCGATTATATATGCCCCATGGTCTATCCCAGCCATTACGGACCCGGTTATTTCGGCTTTGATGTCCCCGATGCCAGGCCCAGGGAGACAGTCTGGCATGCGCTAAAAGATTCCCTGAAACGAAGCGCACCGCTGGAAGAGCCAGCCATCATCAGGCCCTGGTTGCAGAGCTTTACCGCTTCCTGGATCCGCGGCAATATAGGCTATGGACCCGCTGAAATCCGTCAGCAGATAGAGGCAGCCGCGGAGTTGGGTATTGACGAGTACCTGCTCTGGAAGGCCAATAACCGTTATCAACCCGAGTCTTTTCTTACGACTGAAGAGGCTGACCGGCTGATAGAGGAGCATGAAAGCCTCAGGCGTGAAGAAGGCAGAGATGCCCTGGGTCGCACCCCTGTTGAAGCAGTGGAGGTCTTTGTTAATGCCTTGCGGGCGGGGGAGTGGAAGGAAGCCCTGCCGGTGCATATAAAAGCCCCAGAGTTAAACTTAAACTACCGCAATTATTCTGACTGGAAAGACCTCTGGAATGTAAGGCCTATGTCAGTGGAGATAGAGCGCCCCGATGTGAAAGAAGAACATTTTCAAGGTGCACCCTTAACGATAAACCTGGAAGTGCAGATGGGGGTGGAAGAGTTCCATTTTGAATTGGCGGAGGAAGAATGGGAGATACGTCTGGAAAATCATCTCTGGCGCATAAAGCCTTCCCGGGAGTTCCTGGAGATTCTTACCATGCCCCAAGTAGAGATAGAAAGATTAAGGGAGGAGTCTGCAGGTGTAGAAGACGGGGATTATCCTCCTCACCTTATATATCCCTGAGCACCAAGCCTAAAAGAGGGATGAACGGGGAAGGGCGGGCAGGTTGGCTATGTTTTGCCCTGCCTTTCCCCGGCCGGCACGTAAGAAGCTCATTTTTGAAGCAGATACCTGAAATCTTCTACGGCATTCATATATTTTTTTTCTATTTGAGAGGTGATCTCTTCATACTGTTCCAGCTTCTTTACGTTATAACCGCTGATAGCAGAACCACTGATACCCCTCTGTTCTAACATCTGAAGCATGACACTGCCAGCGTTTTTCTGTAACTCTTTCAATTGCTCTTGCAGTTCTGCGCGGTAACTTTCATAACAATGCTGTAGGTCCGAGCAGGTTTTTTGAGCCTCTTCATTTTTTTTTAGGGAGGTGATAGCCTCCAGGATCTCCGGAGCATTATCCAGGTTCATTCCGGCTGTTATCTCTTCCAGGAAGGTTTCCTCTGCTTTTTCGCGCGCTTCATCAGGGTAGCGCCCGAAGGCCTCCAGGATCTCCTCCTTCTTGCTTTTCCCCTGCAGGAAGGAGCGTCCCAGTACCGCTGCAGCTTTTAAATATTTTCCTACTTCTGCCTCTTTGATTTCTTCTTTTTCTTTGTCAGGCTCTTCCATGTTTTTTTCAGACGCGGTTTTTTCCAAGGCCAGCTCGAAAGCAGATTTGATTTTTTCCATCTTCTATCCTCTCCTTTAAGGATATGTTATAATTATAAATTAGGGTCAAAAAATTATTTAATTATTGGTTAGGAGGTAGCATTTATGAAAGTAACGGAAAAGGTTTATGCCTATATTTGGAGAGGTAGGGGCAACAATTGTAACACATACCTCTACGCAGGCGAAAAAACAATCCTCATAGATCCAGGACATATTCGCAATGAAATGAGGGAAAACTGTCTGGACACATTATTAGGCTCCATGAAAGAAGACGGTTTCAGCCCGGAACAGGTTGAACTGGTCCTATGCACCCACAGCCATGCTGATCACTGCGAGGCAGGCTCTTTTTTTAATGAGAAATACGGAGTTCCCGTGGCCATGCATCAATGGGAAGATGGACACATGGAAACTATGGCCCGCTTTTTTGAACAGATGACCGGGCAGAAAGCCACCCTTCCTTCTGTAGATATCTATCTGCAGGAAGGAGAGCTGGAGTTGGGCAATAACAAGGATGTTATCCATGCTTTGCACACTCCGGGACACTCTCCCGGTTCTCTCAGCTTTTTTGTTCCTGATGAGAAGACCATGCTCAGTGGCGATGCTGTTTTTCAAGGTAGTATCGGCAGAACCGACTTCCCCGACGGCAGCCTGCAGAGCCTGGCCCAAAGCGTGGAAAAACTTTCTGCAGTAGAAGGAGTGGAATGGCTGTTGCCGGGTCATATGGGTCCTGTCCGCGGCGAAGGCGACGTGAAGGCAAATTATGATACAATTAGGCGTATGTTTTTTTAAAGAGAACCTTACATTTCTCGCAGCCTTTTTACCCTTTGCTCAAGAGGGGGATGGGTGGCGAAGAGACTGGAAGCAGAACCTCTGGCCTTCAGGGCAGGATTAACAATAAAAAGCCCCTGCAAGGCCTCTTTGTTCAGGGGCCCCTGTTCGACCTGTTGGCCGGAGATCTTTTCCAGGGCGCTGGCCAGTCCTTCCGGATATCCGGTAAGTTCAGAGGCACTGGCATCGGCCAAGTACTCCCTCTCCCTGGATATAGCGAATTGAAGAATACGGGCAAAAATGGGTGCCAGTATGGCTAAGGCAATCACCACGATTATCACCAGCAGCTGTCCCTTTCCCCCGTGACCTCCCCCCCGGCGTCCTGTTAACCTTCCGTAAAAAAGGCTCCTTCTTGCGATTTCGCTTATGAATACAATCGTGCCGGCCAGCACTACGGCCATAGTCGCGATAAGGACATCGTAGTTGCGCACATGCGAAAGCTCGTGTGCGATGACCCCTTCCAGTTCTACCCTATCAAGCCTGTTTAAGAGCCCCCTGGTAACTGCTACTACTGCTTTTTTCGGTTTTCGCCCTGCGGCAAAGGCGTTGGGGACATCGGTCTCAATAATGTAAGCTTTAGGGGTGGGGATACCGGCTGCAATACTTAAACCTTCCACCGTATGGTAGAGGTAAGGTTCCTCTTCTTGTGTAACGGGCCGGGCCCCGGCCATGGAGGTCACGATATTCTGTCCCGCGTAATAGCTGATAAGCATGATGATCGCCGCAATGATAGCAGTGAGGGTTATCCCTACCAGGGGATCACCCATGTAGAGCCCTACTGCATAACCTACCCCCAGCAGGAGTATGGCAAAAAAGAAAAATAGGAAAAAAGTGCGCACTCTATTGGTTCTTATATGGCCGTAAATGGGGACAATCATAACCGATCACCGTCCTCTTCGCAGAGCCCAGGATTTCTTCCGGGTTTTCTAAAATTCCACCTTTACCGCTTCACGGGCCTCCTCTTCTATCTCGAAGTAATCACGTGCGGCAAAATTGAAAAGCCCTGCCAGTATATTCGTAGGAAAGCGCTGAATGGCCGTGTTGTAGGCCATGACAGTGCGATTGTAGCGTTGGCGGGAGTAGGCGATCTTGCTTTCAATCCCGGAGAGTTCTTCCTGCAGCAGTTTAAAGTTCTCATTGGCCTTGAGTTCCGGATAGTTTTCTGCTACGGCGAAGAGGGATTTAAGAGCTCCACCCAACATGTTTTCTGCTTCGGCATTTTCCTGTACCGTTTCCGCATTCATCCAGGCAGAACGTGCCTTGGTGACGTTCTCCAAAACTTCTTTCTCGTGCTTGACATATCCCTGTACTGTGTTTACCAGGTTCGGGATAAGGTCGTAGCGCTTTTGCAGCAGAGTATCAATGTTATACCAGGCGTTATCTACAATGTTGCGCTTACTAACCAGGCGGTTATACCCCACTATGACAAAGAGGGCTACCAGGACAACAACGATAATAATAATATACAAGGGTTCCATTTTCTCAGCCTCCCGGCCTTATAATTTAAAACTTCTCCTCTTTATTATTCTGTGTGTTTTGCATATTTCCTCTAGGAAACGTTTCTCAGGCGTTGTACAGATGACAGGAAACTTTCTGGAAACCGACATCAACTACCGGGGGGATGTAATGAAAACATTCTGTGCAAGAATGGGCGCAGTTCGAGGAATAAGAGCAGGCTGATTTGCCATTGGGACTAACCGGCGCTGCTTTGCGCCGGGGAGGCTTTTTCGCAGGACTAAGAGCTTCGTTCAATGAAGGTGCTGCTCCTACAAGGCTTTGTGTATAAGGATGGAGGGGGTTTCTAAGGATATTGGAAGCAGGGCCCTCTTCCACAATTACCCCGTTATGCATAACTCCCATGCGGTCGCTGGCCCGGGCCGCCATGGCCAGGTCGTGAGTGATAAGAAAAAGTGCAAATCCCCTTTCATTCTGCAGCTTCAGCAACAGCTTGATGACCTTGGCCTGGACGCTGGCATCAAGAGAAGCGCTGGGCTCATCGGCGATGAGAACTCTGGGTTCCAGCACCAGCGCTCGCGCCAAGGCCACCCTTTGCAGCTCCCCGCCGCTTAAGTGATGGGGGTATTCGTTCAGAAAATGCTCGTCTCCTGGGAGATGTACCCACTGCAGGCAGCGGCGCACCGCTTCATGCTTGCTCTGCTGGTCACCAATTTCCTGGATAAGCAGGGGTTCGGAGACCAGGTCCAATACCGTCATACGGTGGCTCAATGCTTCTCCCGAATTTTGGAAAAGCATCTGCAGCCCTCGCCTGGCCGCTTTCTTTTCTTCCCGGGAGAGGTTTTGCAGCTCTTTCCCCTGGAAGTAAACCTTTCCCTTATAAGGCGTATCTACTCCTGCCAGGATGCGTCCCAGGGTGCTTTTCCCGGAGCCGCTTTCACCCACCAGGGCGAATACTTCTCCTTCAAGGAGGAAGATATCTATATCACGTACCGCTTCCAGGTATCTTTCCTGCTCCTTCTTTTTTTCCAGCATATACCTCTGAGATATTTGCGTACCTCTCAAAAGCTCTATTACACCTCCCCGGTGGCAGGAGAGGAACCAGCCCGGGCTTTTTTCTACCGGTCTCGGATGTTCCCTGCTGCAGACTTCAAGGGCCTGAGTACAGCGAGTATGAAAGGGACAACCCCCGGGGCGTTCACCCAGGGAAGGGAAATCGCCTCTTATGCCTTGCAGCTCCTTTAATCCGTAGATAGAAGGATAGGAGCGAACAAGGGCCCGGGTATAAGGGTGTTGCGGCGTCTGCAGAATTTGTGCGGTAGGGGCCGTCTCCAGGAGAGAGCCGCAGTAAAGGACGGCAGTCCTATCAGCCAGGCGGCCCACCGTGTGCAGGTCGTGAGAGATAACGATCATGGTGCAATCAATGGTAACCTCCTCCAAGAGTTCCAGAATGTCAGCCTTGGTCAAGGCATCCAGTGAAGAAACGGGTTCATCCAGGATAAGGAGCTCCGGTTCGTTGATCAGGGCCATGGCCAGCAGGGCTCTTTGCACTTCCCCGCCGCTGAGAGTATAGGGGTAGCGATAAAATAAGTCTTCCTTCAGGCCCACTCTTTGAAGCATATACGCGGCTCTTCTCAAGGCTTCTTCATGCTGGTGGGGAAAGAGCTTTAAAAAAGTCTCCATGACCTGCTTGATAAGCGGTATTACAGGCGTAAGCATTTCACCCGCCTGCTGCATCACTATGGATATAGTAGAGCCCCGCAGCTGCTCCCAATCTTCTCGGCTTTTCAAAAGCAGCTCTTCCTCGTTGAAGGTGACCGAGCCTTGGATATAGCCGTCTGATAGACCTGTTAAGGCCAGCGCCAGAGATGTTTTACCTGATCCGGATTCGCCGATGATACCCAGTTTTTCCCCTTTTTTCACACTCAGGTTGGTTCGGTCCAGGACAGGAAGATCGCCCTGGCTTGTATGATATTTTACTGTCAAGTTTCTAACGTTCAGCATGCACGTGCCTCCTTAAGCGAGGGTCGAGGGCGCTTTCCAAAGCATACCCCAGCATGGCAAATGAGATAATGGTTAGTGAAATGGCTGCGGCCGGGGGTAAGAGCCACCAGGCCCAGGCACCGGTGAACACAAAATCACGTGCATAATGCAGCATAAGCCCCCAGCTTTTTAGAGACGGGTCAAATATGCCCAGGAAAGCCAAACCTGCTTCCATAAATACTGCACGTCTCACTATCTGGATGAAATTAACCGCAAGCAGTGGGTAAAGTTCGGGGACCAGGTGGCGCCTCATCAGGTACCAGGTGCCGGCCCCAAAATGGCGGGCAGCGGTGAGGTGCCCCTGTTCCTTTAAAGATAAAACCTGGGACCACACGATGCGGGCTCCGGGCGGCCAAAATAACAAGGAGAACATTAGTATTAGGCCGGAAGTGCCGGGCTTAAAATAAGCGGCCGCCAGCAGTGCTACCAGCAGCACGGGAACTACCAGCATGACATCTACCAGGCGCAGCAGAACACGCTCCGCTGTCCCCCTGAAAAGGCCGGCCATAAGCCCCAACAGCAAGCTCAGTAATGAAGAGGCGATAGCAGAGGATACTCCTATCAGGAGGGTGGTGCGGGCTCCGTAGATCAACTCACTCAAAATGTCCTGCCCCACTTCATTGGTTCCCAGGGGGTGCTCCCACCCGGGGGAAGTCAAAGGGGGTGCCACGTAAGCCCAGGGATCATAGGGGGCTATCCAGGACGCGCCCAGCGCAACCACCGCCAGGCCGCCTGCCAGGTAAAGGCCGGTGCGCCCCATCCTGTCATTTTTAAGTTCGTTCCAGTAATTGACGTGCATTTTCTCTTAACCTCGGATCCAACTTTATGCTGGCCAGGTCGGCCAGAAAATTGAAGACCAGGACACAAACGGTAATAAGCAGCAGGCTGCCGTGAACCGTTGGATAATCGTGATGTTGGATTGCCAGGTAGAATAGATGTCCCAGCCCAGGATAGGCATATACCACTTCCACAAAGAACACGCCGGTAAATAACAGACCGGCGCTCATGCCGATACGGGTGATGACCGGAGGAAGTGCTCCTCGGAGGGCATGGCGGTAGCGGATAATTCGTTCTTTTAAGCCCTTGCTTCTGGCTGTAAGCACGTAAGGCCTTTCTTTCGTTCCCAAGAGGGTCCCACGCATAAGTAAGAAATTGCGCGGAATCTGGACCAGGGTCAGGGTTAAGGCGGGTAAAAATAAGTGCCATAAAAGATCTGCAGCACCCCTGATACCCTCATACTCCAGGTAAGGTGAAGCCCCTCCGGAGATAGGAAACCATTGCAGGTGAAACCCCAAAACAAAAAGCAGCATGATGCCCAACACGAATCCTGGCACCCCGCTAAGGAGCATGGCCCCTACCAGGGAGGCGCTGTCGAACTTCTTGCCGCGCCTCCATCCCGCTTCCACACCCCATATAATTCCCAGCAGGGTGGAGAAGAGCAGGGAAGTTCCTGCCAGGAGAAGCGTCCAGGGCAGAGCCCCGCTGATCACTTGTGTTACGGGAGCGCGGAAGTAGTAAGAGTAGCCCAAATCTCCTTGAAAAAGATTTCCCAGGTATACCGCGAATTGTTCAACCAGGGGCCTATCAAGCCCATATCTCTCCAAGAGATGGGCTTCCATCTGCGGGGTCATCTCTACCAGGGCGTCTCCGTAAATGGCGGTGATAGGTTCACCCGGCATGAGACGGGGCAGTAAGAAGTTTAGGGTGAGAATAATCAGTAAAGCCAATACATAATCAGCTATTCGTTTCTTCATCAAGACGTGATATCCTCCGCTGCAAAACTCATTTATTGTAATAGAGCCATTTTATTTAGAGGCAACGGGATTCCGGAAGCTATTCCATCGCGGGTAAAAAACCACTCTACATCGCCATTATATACAAAATACCATGTTGGATAATGCAGCGTATAAGTAGGCAAGTCCTGGGCGTAAATGCGCTGGATATCAGATACCAGGCTTTCCCTTTTCTCCGGGTTCAGCTCTCTGCCTTGCTCCATCAGTTTTTCTCGCAGATCGGGGTTCTCACTTCGAGCATTCAGGTGCGGAGAGGCTTCTCCTGTCATGAAGCGTTTCAGAATCTCCGGGTCGCCGCCTATTCCTCCGTGTCCTGTGATAGCCAGGTCAAAGTCCCAGCTGCGGATGCTGGAGTCCACCAGAGACTGTTCGGCGCTCCTGAGCTCCACTTCCACACCCAGTTTTCTTAACTGCTCTCCTACAATTTCAGCTTCCCTGGCATAGTCGGAAAGAGCCAGAAGTTTTAAAGCAACCTTTTCCCCGTCTTTTCCAATTAAATCTCCGTTTCCCATGGTATAACCCAAATCTCTTAAAATTTCGACCGCTTCTTGGGTATCGAATGGGTGTCGGGGGAGTTCCTCGTGGAACCATCTGCTGTCCGGCGAAATCAACCCTGGGCTACCCGGCAGTCCGTGACCTCTCAAAGCTCTCTCTACCAGTTCATCCAGGTTTATAGCCTTGGCAAGAGCTCGTCTAAAATCAACGTCGTCCAGGGGAGATTCGCGGTGGTTGAACATAAGCTTCAGGCTCCAGTCGTGTGTTCCTTTAACAACTTCGAAGCCCGTTTCTTCAAGTGCGGAAACTGCTTCGGGCTGAACTTGAGCATAGTTTACATCCCCTCGCAGTAAGGCCTGCTGAGGATCGCTAACCCTAATAAACAGCAAATTTTCTACCTTGGGATCGCCCAGGTAATAATCATGAAAAGCGGAGAAGCGGTAAATCCCTTGCTCTCTCTTGTATTTTTCCAGCCGGAAGGGGCCCGTTCCTACCACGGCCTGCGAGCCGGTAAAGTCCTCCGGTTCTTCCACTTCCTCCCATATATGGCGCGGCAGGAGCGGCACTACCCCGGCGATGTTATTGATAAAGGAAGCATCGGGTTCTTCCAGGTACATCTTAACCTGGTTCTCATCTATTTTCTCGATCCTATCAATGCCGCTTAGATCGGCCCAGTGAAACATCTTTTCCTGTAGGTATTGATAAGTAAAAACCACATCGTCTGCAGAAAAGGAGGTTCCGTCATGCCACTTAACATCTTCATGCAGTCGGAAGGTGTAGCTCAAGTCTTCGTGGTCAAAATTCCAATCTTCTGCCAGGGCGCTGCTAAAACCGTCTTTATCTTTCCAGACCAGGGTGTCGAAAATAAAAGACATACGCAGATACCCGGGTCCCCTGGGATAAGCTGCAAAAGGCGTCGGGTAACCCCAATCGCCGCCGGTGTCCCCGATAACATATTGACCTTCAGCGGCGGGGTTGCCAGCCTGTTGAGGAGCGCAGGAAGCAAGCAGTCCCACTACCAGCAGCGATATTAGCATTAGAATAAATATCCTGCGAAACAAGAGAACCAGTCCTTTCGTCTAATCATGTTATAGTACAATTTTATTGTGTAAAATCAGGTTACAATTTTTGTAATTTAAAGTGAACCGGCAAATCAAATACCGGAAATATCTTTCTCCGAAAGGCAGAGCACCCGCGCCTTATATTCATCTGCACAGTCCGGACAGGAAATCTCTCCGTCCTTAACTTTTGCCCTGGGTTCCATGACGCCTTCCTGGCAAAAAGAGCAGGTTAAAGTGGGGAAGATGCGTGCTTTTGGGGGAAGAGTAATAGTAATCGGGGCTTGAGTAAAATTGTCCTCAAGGGGTTCCTGGATGATTTTTTGAGCAAGGGAGTCATGCAGTTCTCTGAACTTTTCCGTTTCTTCCCGTGAGGCCTTCCCGCCTATCACCCTTTCCATGAGTTTCCGGTGTTCATCATGGGTCAGCGCCCCGGGCTTTAAAATATATCTTAGCCCTTTTCCGTTTTTGCGAAGGACAAAGCTGAAGGCCTGTTTTCCTACATCGCGAAATATCAAATTGCCCTTACCCATAGTGCAGCCCGTAACCCACTGGACCGCATCCACACCGCAGGCATCATTTTCCACAATAGCAACCATCTCTTCATCTTCCGACCGTTCTTCCTTTAAATTCTGAAGCGCTTCTACAGAAGCCTTGAATCCAATGGCTAAACCGGGGCAAACATGTCCGTGAAATTCCACCGCTCGTTCCCAATCTTCCTTATTAAACATCTCTCTACACCTCCCGAGGTTTTCCTGTGCACATCTATATTGACTAAAAAATAGTAGCACTATCTTTAAAAATTGTAACACCACCTTAATCTGTTTGTCAATGTAATTTGTAATTCCTGATAATAATGAGGAAAACATTGACAAATTTGAGGAGAGCATGGGATAATTTTAATAGCAGAAAGAGTGCCAAAAAATAGGGAGGCGGGGAGCCTGATGCTCACCAAACCACTTTTAAGGGAAAAAATAACTGCTTTTGTGGAGAAAGACGCCGTCAATTACTGGCATAAGGGACTGCGTTTTTTAGACCCACCACTTGTAGGTTTTGCCAGTGCTGATGATCCTTTTTTTCAGGAGATGAAAAAGAAGGAGATCGGCGGTGGGTTTTTTTGCTCCCCTTGTGAATGGCTGGAAGGGGCTGTGTCTATTATCTCTTACTTTTTGCCTTTTACAGAGGAGGTGCGCCGTTCCAATGATGTCCGTGACGATCCTTCCGAAAACTGGCTTTACGCCAGATTTGAAGGTGAGAAGCTGAATAACAGGCTGCGGGAGTTTATCGTGGAAGAATTGAAAGCCATCGACCGGCGTGCGGTAGCGCCCCTTTTAGAAGAGGATTTTACCGTAGATCACGGTCTGCTTTCCAGTAACTGGTCGGAGCGCCACGTTGCTTATGCGGCAGGCCTGGAAACTTTTAGTTTAAGCAGAGGCCTTATTACTGCCAGGGGAATTGCGGGACGGTTCGGCAGTGTGATAACGGAAGAAAAATACATACCCTTGCCAAAGGGAATACAGTTTCCCCTTCCAGTACTGTTCCTGATTGCAGGAGGGTCTTTGTGGAAACTGTATAAAGCGCTGTCCGGCCGGAGCCATCAGTAAAAGTGGAATGGATAAGGATCGCTGTCGTCAATACCTGCATCAGGAGGACAGCCTGCAAAAGCTGAAGGAAGAGCGCGGATATCCTTATAGTGCCTGCGGCAAGTGCCAGGTAGGTGTTCCATGTGAAAGCGGGATTCCCACAAGTGGTATAAAATAAGGAAAGGGTGAAGCTGCAGATGGTGCCCAAAGTAGAGTATAAATTGCAAAGGGGTTTGATCGGTATTGTATCCGATACTCATATTCCTGCGCGGTCCTGGGGCCTGCCCCCAAGGCTCTTTTCGCTATTGGAGGGAGTAGATCTCATCCTCCATGCAGGAGACCTGGAAGAAGAATACGTGCTGGAAGAGCTCCAAGCCCTGGCTCCCGTAGAAGCAGTAGCAGGGAATATGGATCCCCCCCAACTGCTCGGGAAATTGGGGAAAGAGAAGCTGATAGATCTGGGTGATATCTGTATCGGGCTGGTCCATGGATGGGGCGGCCGGCAGGACCTGCATGAAAGAGTATTCGACTTGTTTCGCGAGGAAGAAGTACAGGCCGTAGTCTTCGGCCATACTCATCACCCATTCCAGGAGCACCGCAGCGGGATACTTCTCTTTAATCCAGGCTCTGTCGGAGATCCTCGCTGGGGAAGCGCTGCTTCCTGCGGGCGCCTGCAGGTAAAGGACGGCAAGGTGGAAGGAGAGTCTCTGTTACTCTAATATTTTGGAATCAGGGGCCTTTGCCATGGTTAAGCGCCCCTTTTAAGAAATATTTATATATTTGTAGGGATTCCTTCAATTATATAGAATATGATAAAGAGTTCGTTCAGTCAAAAAAGCACCTTATACATAAGTGAGAAGGAGGGTCAAGTTTGGAAACAGGTCAAAAAGAGCCATGGGTAGAGAACTATGAAAGCAACGTAAGAGCTACGCTTCAGTACCCTGAGGTTCCTATTCCACACCTGATGGAGCGTGCAGTACGACAATATCCACAAAGGATTGCAACTAACTTGAATGGAGCCACCCTCTCCTATAGTGCTCTTAATGAGGAGATCAACAAACTGGCGGCAGCACTTGCCCAGCTTGGTGTAAAAAAGGGTGACCGCGTGGGGATTATATTACCCAATTCTCCACAGGCAGTGATTAGCTATTTTGCGGTCTTGAAGCTGGGTGCAATCGTAATAATGATGAACCCTCTGAACGTGGAGATGGAGCTGGCGTTTTTTATCCGCGACGCACAAATACGTAACTTGATTATCATTGACACCGTCTACCGCCGCATCACGAACATCAAAGATAAGATCGAATTAGATAACCTGATCGTTACTGAGGTTAATGACTATCTTCCCTTTCCCTACAATCTGCTATATCCCTTGAAAAGGACGAGTGACGGGCGCGCTCCTGATATTCCCAAGAAGGAAGGTATCCACCGCTTCTTGCAGTTGATCCGCAACTCTAATCAACCCCCTCCAGAGGTAGTCATCGATCCCAAGGAGGACCTGGCTGTTCTGCAATATACCGGTGGAAACACGGGCACACCCAAGGGCGCCATGCTTACCCATTACAATATTGTCTGTAATGTGCTGCAGTTCAGGGAGTGGTTTTCTGCCCTTCGGGAAGGTGAAGAGCGCATCCTTTCTATTCTGCCTTTTTCTCATGTTTACGGCCTTACCTGCGTATTAAATTTTGGGTTTTATATCGGTGCCACCTTGATCCTAATGCCCAGGTTTGAGATAGAAAAAGTTTTAAAAACCATTCATAAGGCACGCCCCACCTTTTTCCCGGGTGTCCCCACCATGTACGTGGCCTTAAACAACCATGCGGATCTGAAAAAATACGATATCTCATCAGTGGAGTACTGGAATTCCGGTGGTGCACCTCTGCCACTGGAGGTCCTGGAGAAGTTTGAGAGGCTCACCGGGAAACGCCTCATTGAAGGATACGGATTGGCTGAAGCCTCACCCGTAACCCACTCCAACCCTGTAAGGGGCAGGAGGAAACTGGGAAGCATTGGGCTCCCCATTCCCGATACCCAATCTACCATAGTGGATCTGGAGTTGGGAGAAAAGGAGATGGAGGTCGGTGAAGTCGGTGAGCTGGTTATTAAGGGTCCCCAGTTAATGAAAGGTTACTGGAATAACCCGGAAGAGACCGACTGGTCCCTTCGAGACGGGTGGCTGTATACAGGTGATATTGCTCAGAAGGATAGGGACGGTTACTTTTTTATACTCAACCGCAAAAAAGAACTGATTATTAGCGGAGGTTATAATATCTATCCCAGGGAAGTGGAAGCGGTCCTCCAGCGCCACCCCAAGGTGGAAGAGTCAGTGATCATCGGTATACCTGACGTTTATTACGGGGAAGTGGTAAAGGCATTCATCTTCACCAAGGGCGGAAAGCCAATTTTGGAGGATGAATTGCGGGATTTTTGCCTGAACAAGCTATCCCCTTATAAGATTCCGCGGATCTTCGATATTCGCAAAGAGCTCCCCCGCAAAAATCTGCGAGGCGCGGAGTTGAGGCGTTATCTCACTGAAAAGGAACAGTAGCCTTTATTTCCGTTTTTAAAAAAAGGGAAAAAGGAGGTTTTACCATTGGCAGTTTTGTCGGGCGGTATTGCTCCTCACCCTCCACTGATCATTCCGGAGGTTGGAGGCAGTGAAATAACCAGTGTTAGAAAAACAATAGAGGCGCTAAAGGAGTTTTCTAAACGGATAGTTGCCAGCGAAGCGGATACCTGGGTGTTTATCACTCCCCATGGGCTTCTGTTTCGTGATGCCATCTCTATTATTGACGAGGATCGTATGGAAGGTGATTTTGCCGGGTTTGGCGCGCCCCAGGTCAAGCTAAAGGCCCAAAACGACAAGGAGTTGGTGAAGGCCATTGCAGGCGGAAGTGATAAAAATAGAATCAGGACCGCTCTGCTGGACCGAAACAGTTTTTCCGAGAAAGATATTACTCTGGACCACGGGGTAACGGTTCCTCTGTACTATTTGCAGAAAGCAGGGGGAGGCGCAAAAATTGTCTCAATTACTTACGGGCTTCTTTCATATGATGACCTCTTCCGCTTTGGGCAGATAATAAGCGCTGCCGCAGGAGGGATCGGGCGTAAAGTAGCCGTAATAGCAAGCGGCGATCTTTCCCACAGGCTCATTAATTCTGCCCCTGCGGGCTATAATCCCAGGGGGAAGGAGTTTGACGAAAAGTTGGTCGAGCACCTCCGAGAATACCGGGTCCAAGATATTATGAATATGGATGACGACCTGGTTATGGATGCAGGTGAATGCGGCCTGCGTTCTATCATTGTGCTGTTGGGAAGCCTCTCTGATATGGCAATAAGCCCGGAAGTACTCTCCTACGAAGGTCCTTTCGGAGTCGGTTACCTGGTAGCGCTTTTTACACCGTATGAGGAGGGTTAGAAAAGTGGCAACGCATAACCCGCAAAGCATTTATGCCAAAATAGCCCAAAAAGCACTGGAGGACAGTGTTAAAGGCAAAGAGCCCCATTTACCGGAGGAGCTTCCTCAGGAGCTGAAGCGTCCCGGGGCCGTATTTGTCTCTCTTAAGAAGCAGGGACAATTAAGGGGCTGTATTGGCACCGTCTTGCCCACCAGGGAGACCCTGGCCCAAGAAATTATGGAAAATGCCCTCAACGCAGGACTTAAAGACCCCCGTTTCCCCCCGGTAACGGAAGATGAATTGCACGCGCTCACCTACAGCGTGGATCTTCTTACCGAGCCGGAAAAAATCGAGGATACCTCGCAGCTGGACCCCAAGCGCTACGGCGTTATTGTCCGCAGCGGGGGGCGCAGCGGTCTGCTTTTGCCGGATCTGGAAGGGATTGACTCTCCGGAAGAACAGCTTTCAGTGGCCATGCAAAAGGCCGGCATTTATCAGGACGAGAAGGTGGAGATCTACCGTTTTCAGGTGCAGCGATATTTCTAATGAATTCGCTGAGAGGAGAGAGATAGTTGCCACAGGAAGCTCGCTATTATCAACAGGAAGGTGACCTAACGACCTGTCTTTTGTGTCCCCAGGTTTGCCGTCTGCAGGAAGGACAAAAAGGCATCTGTGGTGTGCGCCAGGTTGAGAAAGGAAAACTGGTGACCCTTAATTATGGTTTAATCGGGGCAATATCTGTTGATCCAATCGAAAAAAAACCCCTTTATCATTTTTATCCCGGAAAGGAAATCCTCTCCCTGGGCACCATCGGCTGTAGTTTGCACTGTGGTTTCTGCCAGAACTGGACTCTATCCAGGGGTGACCCGCATAAGCTGCAAGAAAAGCTGACCCCCACAGGAGTTATGAGCCTCCTGGAATCCCGCCTTCCAAGCCAGCAGCTGGGTATAGCCTATACCTACAACGAGCCCTTTGTCTGGTACGAATTCGTGCGTGATACTTCAGAGCTGCTCTCCGCAAATGGCTATTGCAACATACTGGTGACCAATGGCATGGTTAACCAGGAACCCTTGGAGGATCTGCTACCCTTTATTCACGGGATGAATATTGACGTTAAGGCCTTTCGGGATGATTTTTACCGCCGCTACTGCAAGGGTAAAGGGGTAGATGATATACTGCGGACCGTGGAGCTCTCTTCTGCCAGATGCCACGTGGAACTTACCTACCTGGTAATCCCTACCCTCAACGATGACTTGGGTGAGGTAAAAGAGTTTGTGAATTGGGTGGCTGCCCTGGACCAGGAAATACCAGTTCATTTCAGCCGCTATTCCCCTAGCTACCAACTGGATGTGCCCGCGACACCGCTGGAAACCATGGAGAAAATTTACCATATGGCCCGTGAAAAGCTTTCTTATGTATACCTGGGAAACATGATGTTAAAAGATGCCAGCAGCACTTTTTGTCCCTCCTGTGACAACCTTTTGCTGAAGAGGACGGGAACGGGCATTAAAAACGTGGGCCTGGAGCATAAGAAATGTAATAAATGCGGTAATAGCATTCGAATCCATGGAAACATCTATGGAGATGACCGTATGTAACCAAAGGCGTTTATAGCCCTGCTTTAATTAACAAAAAATCATTTTTAAGAAGGGTTTTGTCCCGCCGAGGAAGAATAAATTAAGTAGCGAACGAAAGGGCGAGGTGTTTAAATCCCTAAATGTGGGAGCAAATCGTTTCGGGAATCATTCATTTCAGGTTAGACTGGCGCGATATAATTGATATAATTGTCGTAGCCTACCTTCTCTACCGTCTTATCCTGCTCATAAGAGGAACGCGTGCCGAGCAGCTTATTAAAGGTCTTATTATCCTTTTGGTGGCTCTGTTGGTAAGCGAGGAGTTGGGCCTTAGAACTATTAATTGGGTCCTGCGCGGACTGATGACTATGGGACTGGTGGCCATCCCCATAATCTTTCAGCCCGAACTACGTCGTGCCCTGGAGCAGCTGGGCAGGGGTAGCATATTCAAGCCTTCTATTTACAGCTTAGGTGAAGAAAATTTTCAAAAGGTCTTAGAGGAGTTGTTAAAGGCCATTCCCGTTCTGGTTAAGAAAAAAATAGGCGCAATCATCGTTCTGGAAAAAGAAACCGGTCTGAAGGATTTTATTGAGACCGGTATTAAAATTGAGGGGACTGTAACGGCGGAATTGCTAATCAATATTTTCATGCCCCGCAGCCCTCTCCATGATGGCGCTGTTATAATCAAGGGTAATATGATGGCAGCTGCCGGATGCTATCTGCCTCTTACCGAAAACCCGAACCTCAGCAAGGAACTGGGAACTCGCCACCGTGCCAGCCTGGGGCTGACAGAAGTATCAGATGCCGTGGCAATAATTGTCTCCGAAGAAACAGGCGTCATCTCCCTGGCCCACAACGGCAAGCTTATCCGCTACATGGATGAAAAAACACTGCGCAGTAATTTGATTGATCTTTACTTTACCCCCTCTCCCAAAAAGCCCTATCAGCAATGGTCCAGGAGGTTTTTCAAAAACGATGCGGAAAAAAAATAGGCTTTTGGAAAACAAGAATTTTTTAAGAATTCTGGCCCTTTTTCTGGCGGTTATATTATGGCTTTTCGTAGCAGGTGACCGCCAGGAAGTTTTGGGGTCTGAAATACGCATTGCCTACAGTGGAATCCCCCTAACCTGGAGAAACCTGGGGGAGGACCTGGAGGTAATGGAGATTGACGAAAGCGTGACGCTTTCCCTGCAGGCCCCCCAGCAGGTCTTTGACGGGTTGACCCCCGCCGACCTGGAGGCGTATGTGGATCTGGAAGGGAAAGGCGAAGGCAGGCACGAAGTACGTGTTAAGGCTTTTGCTCCCCCCGGCCTAAATATCGTTAGTATCGAACCTTCCACAGCAAGTGTGCAGATAGAGGAGATGGTGGTTAGGCAGATGTCAGTGGAGGGGATAACCAGCGGAGATCTACCGGATGGGAAAGTTGTTTCTTCAATTGATTTTCAGCCGGAGGAAGTTTTCGTCCGAGGATCACAACAAAAAGTGGAAGAGGTGGAAAAGGTAATCTTTGAAGTTTTTCTGGAAAATATGCAGGATGAGCTAATTACAACCTCACAGTTGACTGCCCTGGATAGGCGCGGTTCTCCTGTGGAGAATATCAATATCTTACCGGGAAGCGAAGTGCGGGTGCAGATAGAGATTATGCTTCCTCAAAAGGTAGTCCCCGTGCAGGCGGAGCTGGTGGGAAACAGAGAACTGGTGGATGAAATAATGGTAGAACCAAGCACCGTTGAGATACAGGGACCGCGGTCGATGTTGGAAGACCTGGAATTTATCTATACAGAAGAGATCAGCTTGGAAGGCCAGGAAGAAAGCTTCACCAAAGATGTACCCCTGATATTCCCGGAAGATATCTCGCCAGTGAGACAGGAAGAGGTAAGAGTGCGCGTTCAAATGCAAGAGAATGGGTGAAAAATGACTTCTTTTTAATATTTATAATGTTGAAAGTTACTATATTAAGAAACAGGGTGATTATAAAGCATGTGTGGTATTGTCGGTTATATAGGTGGGCAGCAGGCGTATCCTATTCTTATCGAAGGGCTGAAGAGACTGGAATACCGAGGCTATGATTCTGCCGGGGTAGCGCTGCAGTGTGCAGAAGGCATGTCGATTATTAAAGCTAAAGGAGAGATCTCTGCCCTTGAACAAAAAGTAGGAGATGCCGCACCCATTGGACATATGGGGATAGGTCATACCCGCTGGGCCACCCACGGTGGCCCTTCTGATACCAACGCCCACCCCCATTGCGGCTGTTCGGAAGAGTTTGCCGTAGTGCACAACGGTATCATCGAAAATTACCTTTACCTGAGAAATTGGTTGGAAAAAGAGGGGCATAATTTTGCCTCGGAGACAGATACAGAAGTGCTTGCCCACCTTGTAGAACATTATTACCGGGGGGATCTACTGCGGGCCGTGCAGGAAGTCCTCAACAAAGTAAACGGCTCGTTTGCCATGGTGGTCATGTGCGAAAAAGAGGAAAACAGGCTCATTTGCGTTCGCAAGGATAGTCCCCTGGTCATCGGTTTGGGAGAAGAAGAAAATTTTATCGCTTCTGATGTGCCTGCCATTCTAAATCATACCCGCAAGATCTACATCCTGGAGGACGGAGATGCAGCTTCCATTACTCCCCATGCTGTTGAAATGTTTTCCTCCAACGGTGAAAAATTGCATAAAGAAATAAGTGAAATCACCTGGAACGCTGTACAGGCGGAAAAGGGGGGGCTTCCTCATTTCATGCTCAAAGAAATTATGGAACAGCCCCATGCCCTTCGGGAAACCATGCGGGGCAGGCTGCTTCAGGGTGGCCGCAAGATATCCCTTCCCGAGCTGGAAATGAATGAACAAGAGTTGAAGAATATTTCCAGGCTTTATATTGTGGCATGCGGCACCGCCTATCACGCAGGACTGGTAGGGAAATATGCCATGGAAAAGCTCCTGCGCCTGCCGGTAGAGGTCGACTTGGCCTCGGAATTTCGCTATCGTGACCCCATCCTGGATGAAAATACCCTTATGCTGGTAATCAGCCAGTCCGGAGAGACAGCCGATACCCTGGCCGCGCTTAGATTAGCCCGCAAGAAGGGTAATAAGGTAGTAGCTCTTACCAACGTAGTGGGCAGCACAGTAGCCCGGGAGGCCGACAACGTTCTCTATACCTGGGCCGGCCCGGAAATAGCTGTGGCGTCTACCAAGGCCTACCTGACCCAGCTGCTTTCCCTGTTCCTGCTTACCCTCTATCTGGGTAAAGCCCGAGAAGTTCTTACTTCCAAAGAACTGGAAGAAGCGGGCAAGGCCATTTTTGCTCTTCCCGGGCAGGTGGAGGAGGTCCTGGAGAAGTGCGAGGAGATCCGGGAACTGGCCGAATACCTGGCTCCCTGGAATGGCACCTTTTATATCGGTCGCAACGTCGATTACGCCGTGGCCATGGAAGGTGCCCTAAAGCTGAAGGAGATTTCCTATATCCACGCCGAGGCCTACGCTGCCGGAGAGTTGAAGCACGGAACCCTGGCCCTGGTGGTAGAGGGGATTCCCGTTATTGCCCTGGTCACCCAGATGAGCGTGCTGGACAAATCTATCAGCAACATTAAAGAGGTCAATGCCCGGGGAGGCTATATTACCTGCTTTGCCCAGGAGGGCACCGCGGCGCTCGAAGGCGAAGCAGATAGAATATTTTACCTTCCATCAGCTCCGGATTTTCTTATGCCCATCATTGCCGTATTACCACTACAGCTTTTAGCCTACTACACTGCTGTGGCTCGCAATTGCGATGTTGACAAACCCCGCAACCTGGCCAAAAGCGTTACCGTGGAGTAAGAAAAATACTGTTGGTAAACGGTAATTAAATGAGTATAATAAATGAATATAATGAATAATAAAAGAGTAAAATAAATAATATTTATGTATACAAAATATAAAAGTTTACCATATTCCGTTTTTAACAACGAACAATGATAACAAAAGATGGCAAACATTGAGATGTTTGTCATCTTTTTCGAATGCTGTGGTATCCTATATTTTAGATTGTCATATTTGCACTTGGTCGCCAGGAAGGGAGTGCAAGGTCAATGGTGTGTGGCACTATCGCATTAATGGGTTCAGGAGAGCTTTCCCCAACCATGGTGGAGACTCACAAGACGCTTCTCTCCCGGAGCAGGGCTCCGGGAAAGGCTCTATTTCTCGATACGCCGGCCGGGTTTCAGGACAATGTAGACCTGATCTCCCGTCGGGCGGTTGAATTTTTTGAGCGCCAAGTGGGTCAAAGTATGGAAGTTGCTTCATTCAGATTTGCTGAAACCGTGACATCTTCTGAGGCAGAGAAAGTTTACCGCCTCTTAAGCGAGGCTGGTTTCGTGCTGATTGGCCCGGGCAGCCCGACTTATGCTGTTCGTCAATTAAAAGAAACGCCCATCCCTACCTTGCTCGTGTCCATGGTAACAAAGGGCGGCTGCCTGGTTGCGGCTAGCGCCGCAGCGCTTACTGTCGGCAGCCATACTCTTCCCGTATATGAAATATACAAAGTGGGTGAGCCACTGCACTGGGCCCGGGGTCTGAATCTCCTGGGGTCCCTTGGTCTCGAGCTGGTAGTGATCCCCCACTGGAATAACGCGGAAGGAGGTAACCATGATACCCGGTTCTGTTATATGGGTGAAAGACGCTTCTGGATCCTGGAATCTCAATTACCTTCGGATATTCCAATCCTGGGGATTGACGAACATACTGCTTGCATCATGGACTTTGCATCCCGTGAGGTTGCCGTAGAAGGTCTGGGGCAGCTGACCATGAGGCGCAGGGGAATGGAACAGCACTTTAAAAGCGGTGAACGGTTAACGTTCGAGCAGCTCCTAGGCAATTCTACCGCCTCCCTTAGCAGTAATGGAACCGGAACTACCTCTTTGGCACCTTCATCCTCGGACGTCGAAGCGAAACCGGACACCTCTTTCTGGGACCGTATGCACGATATTGAAACTGCTTTTCGTCCCTCCCTGGAAAATAACGATTGGGCTGCAGTTACCAGGCTGCTGCTGGAGGCGGATAGCCTTCTCTGGCAAGCTCAACTTGATCTGGAAAATCCCGAGTTTGTGTCGCAGGGGCGGGAGCTTTTCCGTGAAATGATCGTTCTGGCCGGCACAGGCATTAACCAGAACTCAACCGTTATGTCTGACAAATTCAAGGACCTGGTGAACGAGTTGGTTGAACTCCGAGAGCAGTACCGTCGGGAAAAACTTTGGGCGGAAGCTGATCGGATACGCAGCATTCTGCAGAGCGTCGAAGTGGTGTTGGAAGATACGCATGAAGGACCGCGCTGGCGCCTGGAGCCAGCCTCTTTTTGAGAGATTATGGTTTTTAACTGTGGATGGGCCTTTATTTGACAGAATAGATAATATTCAATAAAATAAAACAAAAGGCATGATATATCTATCTTACCAAATCCACGATTGATTTAACGGTTAATCGCAAGGAGGACTTTATGGGTTACTCGACGATAAAATACGAAATAAACGATGGTGTCCTTACTCTGAGGCTTAACAGGCCCGAAAGAATGAACGCCGTAAATGAGGAAATGTATTCCGAGATTATGCATCTTCTTCAAAAATACAGGGAAGATGATGAAGTGCGCATAGTCATTCTTACCGGCTCGGTCAGAATCAAGGATGGCATTGAAAAACAGGCCTTCTGTGCAGGGGCGGACTTGAAAAAACATTCCAGCGGTGAGCGCACCCACGCTCAGAAAAGAAAATACATCGAGCAGGCCCACGAAACAACCCGGCTTTTGTACCGTTACCCCAAGCCTGTTATTGCCGCTGTAAACGGTCCTGCCCGCGGCGCAGGGGCGGAGATGGCCTTTTCCTGCGATTTTATTATAATGTCCGAAGAAGCCACTATTGCCTTTCCCGAAACCGGTTTGGGCACCTTCGTGGGCGGAGGTGTCACCCTGCATCTTCCACGTATCGTAGGCCTTATGAAGGCCAGGGAACTTATCTATACGGGCAGGGTTTTGGACGCAGCGGCGGCCGTCAACCTGGGAATTGCCTTATACTCTTACCCCATGTCAGTATTTATGGATAATGTAAAAGAATTTGCCACTGGCATTGCCCGTAAGGCGCCTATTCCCATAGCAATGGCGAAAAAACACCTGCAGAGATCTTCCATGCTTGAACTTGAAACGGTGCTTCAACTGGAGGCCGATGCCATACTTGCCTGTATGGACACTGAGGACTGGCAGGAAGGTGTTAATGCCTTCGCGCAGCAAAGAAACCCGGTGTACAGGGGGAGATAATATGAATCTCGACAGAATATTTAAAGCCGAATCGGTTGCGATTGTCGGAGCTTCAAGAGATGAAACAAAACCTGGTTATCAGGCTATCAGAGCTATTTTGGATGAGAAATATGAAGGGCGCATCTATCCAGTTAATCCGAAGGAAAAGACTGTTCTCGGCCTTAAGTGTTACAATTCTGTGCTGGACATTCCGGAAAATATTGATATAGCACTTATCACCACGCCTGCGCATACATTAAAAAACATACTTGGTGAGTTAGGTGAAAAAGGTGCAGCCGGAGCTGTAGTGATTGCAGGAGGGTTTGGAGAATTAGGAGAAGAAGGGAAAAAATTTGAAGAAGAGATAGTAAATATAGCAATGAAAAATGGTATTCGGATCATTGGTCCGAACTCATCAGGGATGATAAGTATAGATAAAGGGGTTAATTTGGTAGGATTAAAAAATGTGTCACAGGGAAATATCGCCTTACTTACACAGAGTGGCAATATCGCACTAAACTTAATCACAGAAGCCAACCTCAAAAGCCAGACCGGATTTAATTATTATGTTGGGGTAGGCAATGAAGCGGATATTAAGTTCCACGAATACCTGGAATACTTTTCTGAAGACCCTGATACTAAAGTTATTCTGATGTATGTTGAGGGACTTAGAGATGGACGCAAGTTTCTGGAGCAGGCAAACAGAACTACTCGGGTGAAACCGATAGTGCTTTACAAAAGTGGAAGATCTGCCACGGGCAGCAAGAGCGTAGGCTCACATACAGGAGCACTGGCAGGTATTTCTGAAGTGTCTCAATCAGCATTCAGGAGAGCAGGAATCATTGAAGTGAACCATCCCGGTGAAATGTTTCCTGTTGCCGAATCTCTTGCCTTACTTCCCATGTTGAAAGAAGATTCTATCGCCATTCTCGCCGACGGAGGCGGGCATGCTTCTATAGCTGCGGACTACCTGACTGAGCTGGGCCTTAAACTCCCGGAGCTTGAAAAGGAGACCATGGATAAGCTAGGTGCCATCCTTCCTCCCAACGCCACCCTGTCCAATCCCATCGATGTGGCAGGAGGGACCAACCAGAACCCTGCCATTTTCGCCGACTGCGCGGAGATTCTGCTGGATGATAGGAATATACACGGACTTCTAATTGTCGGCCTTTTCGGCGGCTATGGCATTCGCTTTGCCAAAAAGCTGGTCTTCATGGAAGAGGATGCCGCACACCGCATGGGAAAATTGATGGAGAGCACTCATAAACCCATTCTCTTTCACAGTCTCTATGATTACGCCAAACCGCATTCGCTGGATCTTTTGCGATATTATAATATCCCTGTTTACGACTCCCTGGAGATCGCCTGTAAATGTGTGGAGGCTCTCTCCATCTATGGATCTTATCGACGGGAATACCATAAGGAAAGCAACATCCAGCTCGACTGGGGAGCGAAAGCCGTCCGGGAAGGGCAAGAAATCATCGACAATGCCCTTGCCGAAGGCAGAAATGCTTTGCTGGAACATGAAGCCAAGGAACTTTTTAGGCTGCAGGGAGCGCCAATTTCTAAGGAGTATCTGGCAACAAACGAGGATGAGGCAGTGAAATCTGCTGAGAAGCTTGGTTACAATGTGGCCATGAAAATAGTATCACCTGATATTTTGCACAAAACGGATGCAGGAGGGGTAATGCTGGGCTTGAATAATGAGAATGCAGTTCGTGAAGCCTATAATAAGATAATCAATAGTGCATGCGGATACCAGCCCGAGGCCGACATTAGGGGATGTCTCGTATCACCCATGTCTGACAAAGGAATTGAGATCGTAATAGGCACAAAAACCGACGATCAGTTTGGTCCTATAGTCCTGTTTGGCCTAGGAGGAATCATGGTTGCTGTTATGAAGGATGTATCCTTTCAGGTTATACCGCTTTCTGAATACTGGGCGGCATCTATGATTGAGGAGATCAAATCATCAGTGATATTCGACGGTTTTCGCGGTCGCCCGCCGTCTGACAAGAAGTCAATTGTTAAATTAATACAGAAAGTCTCGGAGATTGTTCAAGCATATCCTTTAATTCATGAAATAGATCTTAACCCGGTCATTGTTCATAAGGAGGACCTGACTATAGTTGACGCGAGAATCATTCTTGGTGAGAAATATTTAGAAAAGAAAAAAGCAACTCCATAGTCTATGTGAAGTGGAAAATTAATTAAAATAAGGGGAGATAATATGAGTCTTGACAGGATTTTTAAAGCTGAATCAGTGGCCATTATTGGAGCCTCAAAAGATGAGATGAAAAGAGGTTACCAGGCCATCAAAGTTCTATTGGAAGAAAAATACGAAGGCCGTATCTATCCGGTTAATCCGAAGGAAAAGACTATTCTCGGTTTGGAATGCTACAGGTCGGTACTGGACATCCCGGAAGACATTGATCTGGCCCTTATAACCACACCTGCGCATACTCTAAAAAATATACTTGGTGAGTTAGGTGAAAAAGGTGCAGCCGGAGCCGTGGTTGTTGCCGGGGGGTTCGGTGAGCTGGGGGAAGAAGGGAAGCATTTTGAAAAGGAGATAGTCGATGTCGCAAGGGCAAAGGGTATAAGGCTCATCGGGCCGAATACAGCCGGGATGATCAGCGTAGCTAAAGGCCTCAACCTGGTGGGGCTGCGAAATGTACCGCAGGGCTCCATCGCCCTGCTTACTCAAAGCGGCAACATTGGCCTTACCCTGATTACTGAAGCCGGTCTCAAAAGCCAGATGGGTTTCAATTACTATGTAGGTGTCGGCAATGAAGCGGATATTAAGTTTCACGAATACCTGGAATACTTTACCGAAGACCCTGACACAAGTGCTATCCTGATGTATGTTGAAGGATTGAGAGAGGGGCGTGAATTTCTCCAGCAGGCAAGCAGAACCACGCAGGTAAAACCGATCGTGCTTTTTAAAAGCGGAAAGTCAGCCAAAGGCAGTAAGTCGGCCGGATCACATACGGGCGCACTGGCAGGTATTTCCGAGGTGGCCAGTAGTGCCTTTAAAAGAGCGGGCATCGTCACTGTGGAGCATTCCGATGAGATGTTTCCCATCGCCGAGTCCCTGG
The DNA here is from genome assembly GCA_964567295.1 of uncultured Desulfovibrionaceae bacterium. GTDB lineage: Bacteria > Bacillota > Dethiobacteria > DTU022 > UBA8154 > SLJK01. Next base: position 8,584 of record CAZMLU010000008.1, on the reverse strand, counting down.
CTTCCCTTCCCCTCATAGAAGAAGGCTCAATTGCCATTCTTGCCGACGGAGGCGGACATGCTACTATAGCTGCGGACTACCTGACCGAGCTGGGCATTAAAATTCCGGAGCTTGAAAAGGAAACCAGGGATAAGCTGGGTGCCATTCTTCCCCCCACCGCCTCCCTGGCCAATCCTATCGATGTGGCGGGAGGGACGGACCAGAATCCTGCCATTTTCGCCGACTGCGCAGAGATATTGCTGGATGACAGGAATATACACGGACTACTTGTCGTCGGTCTTTTCGGCGGCTATGGCATTCGTTTTGCCGAAAAATTGGCTTTCAAGGAAGAGGATGCAGCCCACCGTATGGGAAAACTGGTGAGGAATACCCGTAAGCCTATCGTGCTTCACAGCCTTTTTAATTACGCCAAACCGCATTCGCTGGATCTTTTGCGATATTATAATATCCCTGTTTACGACTCCCTGGAGATCGCCTGTAAATGTGTGGAGGCTCTCTCCATCTATGGATCTTATCGACGGGAATACCATAAGGAAAGCAACATCCAGCTCGACTGGGGAGCGAAAGCCGTCCGGGAAGGGCAAGAAATCATCGACAATGCCCTTGCCGAAGGCAGAAATGCTTTGCTGGAACATGAAGCCAAGGAGCTTTTAAGACTGCAAGGAGCACCTGTCTCCATGGATCGCCTGGCGCTTAATGAAGAGGAGGCGGTAAAGATCGCCCAAGAACTCTCTTGCGATGTGGCCATGAAAATAGTATCACCCGAAATCCTGCACAAATCCGACGCCGGCGGAGTGATGCTGAAGCTGAAAAACGAGCAGGAAATTCGTGAAGCCTACAATAAAATAATCAATAGTGCATGCGAATACCAGCCCGATGCCGACATCAGGGGGTGTCTCGTTTCAAGCATGTCTGACGAAGGAGTGGAGGTTATCATAGGCACAAAATTCGACGACCAGTTCGGGCCTATCGTAATGTTCGGAGTAGGTGGGATCCTGGTTGAAGTGGTGAAAGACGTCTCCTTCCGGGTGCTCCCGGTCACCGAAAATATCGCCGCCTCTATGATCGATGAGATTAAATCGTCGGCAATCCTTGACGGCGTGCGTGGAGATCCTCCCTATGACAAGAAGGCCATAGCCAAATTAATTGAGAAAGTATCGGAGATCATCGAGGCCTACCCTGCAATTCACGAAATGGATCTTAACCCTGTTATTGTCCATGAAAAAGGCTTGACCATAGTGGATGCCAGGATCATTCTCAGTGTAGAGAATATCGAAAAGAAAAAGATGCTTTCTAAAAGCCTGGATGAAAGCAAAGTTATGAGTGAATCATGATTCTATTCTTTTTCCTCTTCACTCAGTGTTTCGTTCATGCTCCCACTGCGGTATCCTTCCAGGTCCAGGGTAATGTAGGTAAACCCAAGTTCTTTAAGGTGAGCAGCTATTTGTAGGCCGTTTTCGGCCAGTATTGCTATCTCGCTTTTAGGGACCTCGATCCTGGCGATGTCATTGTGACAGCGGACGCGCAAAGTTTTGTGGCCCAGTGACCGCAGGTATGATTCGGCCCGGGATATGGCTTTCAGCTTTTTGCCGGTAATGGTTTCCCCATACGGGATCCTGGAGGCCAGACAGGCGGCAGCGGGCAAGTCCCAGGTTTCCAGCCCTACCTTTTGGGAAAGCCTCCGAATTTCTTCTTTTCTTATTCCCACTTCCATGAGGGGGCTGCGAACCTCCATTTCTTGGGCTGCCTTGTGACCGGGACGGAAATCATCCCGGTCATCGTAGTTGGCCCCGTCGCACACCCACTGCAAGCCGCGCTGTCGGGCTATATCCCGGAGTTGGGTGAAGAGCTCTTTTTTACAGTAGTAACAACGCTGGGGCGGGTTGCTGGCAAAATCGCTGCAGGAGAGCTCCTCCGTTTTGATCAAGATTTGTTCTGCCTCCAATTTTTGGGCCATATAAACAGCATTTTCTTTTTCATGGTCTTGATAGGTTTCAGATTCCGCTGTAACTGCCAGCACTTTATCTCCCAGTACTTTTTTGGCTTTGTACAACAGGTAACTGCTGTCAACTCCTCCGGAAAAGGCGATAAGGACACTGCCCAGCCTTTGCAGTATTTGCTCCAGCTTTTGTTCTTTTTCCTCTGTCGAGAACATTGTTTCCCTTTCATTACAACGGTTTTGTCTTACGGCTCAACGCTCAAGGTGAATTCTACCCCTAAGTTCTTGGTCTGCTCAGTATCGACGCAGTGCACCTCTTTAACGATCAGGTAATTTCCAGGCTCGGGTTCCTCTTGGAAGTCTTCTAATGGTACGAGCTCTTGACGGAAGTCAAACCCCGGTTCAAGTTGCTCCATGACATGTATCCAAGCCAGGTCCAAATCGACTTTGCCCCATGCCCCGTCATCATAGAACTCCACTTGGAATGGATGCCCCAACTGGATGGTAGTATTACCCGTGTTGATGACAATTATGGTGATGGTATCATCCGGATGGTAGGAATCCTGGTCCAGGGTTAGCTGTGCGTCAAATTCCGGAACGGGGAACTCATCCACCATGCGGTCCAGGATGGCTATGCTCTCCGCCCTGGTGATTGGAGATTCGGGACGAAAGGAACCGTCTTCGTAGCCGTGCATCAGGTCTTCTGCTACTACGGATGCGACAGCCTCACTGCTCCATCCGGCGATGCTGTCAGCATCGGTAAATTGTTCCAGGGTTTCCGCAGGTGCCTGGGAAAGGTCCTGTAAATTAGAGCCAATAACTGCTACCTCCTGCCGTGAGATAGGTTCGTGGGGCCGGAAAGTGTCATCATCGTAACCGCTGATGTACCCTGCTGCCACTGCCCGGTCCACATGGGTGGAAAACCAGGCATCAAGAGGAACATCCGTAAAGAGATTTTCCTGAACTTCTGTGAAGCCGAAGGAGCGGTTGACTATGACTACGAATTCGGCCCGTGTGATCTCCGCATCCGGGCGGAAGGTGCCGTCCTCATAACCGCTGATAAGCTGTGCTTTACTCCATCCGTTGATGACCTCCTGGGCCCAATGACCTTCGACATCATCAAAATTTGCCAGGGCGAGGCCGGTGCTCGCCAGCAGCACAATCAACAAGCTCATAATCAACGGAATTGCCCAGTTTTTAGATATATTTTTCATAATATAAAAACACTCCTTTCTGAATGCACTCGCAAATATTTTCTACACCCTTTTTTAAAAATTTCGGCAATCTCCCCGCTGTTTCCTGCTCTTAAAAAAATATTTTAAGTCCTCTTCCTTAACTATTTCTGAAGGAATTTTATTCGTTTATGAAGAATAATTGTTTTTGAGGGGATACAAAGGAGGAAAGGAACTGCAAATACGGTCTATTATAGTTATAAGTTGAGGTGTTATAGATATGGAAAGTTTGTTGTACAGTTTATTAGCCGGTATTACCACTGTTTTTGGTGCTATAACTATCATGATATTTGGAATGCCGGGCAAGAGCTTGTTGTCTGGTTTGTTAGGTTTTGCCGGAGGAGTCATGCTGGCTATCGCATTGTTTGATCTCATGCCGGAAGCATTGGAACACGGTACAATGGTATCAGTCCTGGTAGGATTTTTGGTGGGAGCAGCTATTATGTATATTTTAGATAGATTAATTCCGCACGCCCATCTTTCTCTTAACAAGGAGGTGGTGACTGAAAACGTGCCGGCTGGTTCTATGGTCGATGAAAAGATATTGAGGGTAGGATACCTTATTTTTTTAGGTATTGCACTTCATAATCTGCCGGAGGGAGTGGCTATCGGGGCCGGATTAGAAGCCAGCCCCGAGTTGGGTCTGTCTATTGCTATTGCCATAGGCCTGCATAATATTCCCGAGGGAATAGCAGTAGCAGGTCCCCTGAGGGCCGGAGGACTGTCGGTTGCAAAAGTAATTTTTCTTACTTTGATTGCCGGTTTGATGGTGCCGTTGGGCGCAGCCCTGGGCCTGTTATTTTTTAATATTTCTCCCCTATTTATAGGGGGCGGGCTGGCTTTTGCAGCAGGGGCTATGGTCTACATCGTGAACGATGAGCTAATTCCCCAGTCCCATAAATTAAATGATCATCTGGCGATTGGCGGGCTTATCGCTGGGCTATTAGTGGTTTTTGTGCTAACCAGTTAAGAGGTGCAGAGCAGTGGTTTGGGTTGTATAAGTGTAGGGAAAAAGATATTTACGAAGGTTGATTTTATGTCAGACAAATTTCTATTGTGGGCGGCAAAAAAAGATTCTGCCGGTGCCAAGAAGGCTCCGGCTTTTTCTTTAGTAGTGTGCGAAAAGTTTCCTGCAATAAATTAACAAACGGGAAAAAATTTTTTTAATAAAGGAGGAATAGAATAGTTTAAGTAGAACTATATAAATAAAGGTTATATAAAAGATAGAATTAGTCTAAATTAAAGTATTTCAAACTCGGAAAGAAAGATGAGGAGAACATGCAGATTACACGCCAATTAGAATATGCCATCAAGACCTTGCTGGCACTTGCGTGTGTTCCCTTCGGAAAAACCATGTGAACGGGAAAGATATTCGAATATAAACCGGTGGCTACAGTAAAAAGACAGGGGTTGATAATTGCCGCTTATAGAAGACAAATAAGGTCTACTTAAACTATATCAGGAAGGAGGTGGGTAACACCGGAGGAAGCATGAGGATCCAAGCTATTTACTTCTTCATTGTTTTAAATTGAGGTCAGTTTAATTAAACTATATGGAAGGAGAGGATTAATAATGTTTTGTAACCAATGTGAACAGACTGCTAAAGGACAAGGGTGTACCGTTAGAGGTGTTTGTGGAAAGCCACCGGAGGTTTCTGCTCTGCAGGACCTTCTGGTGCATGCGATCAAGGGTATGTCTCTTTATGCCCACGAAGGTCGAAAAAAGGGGGTCACTGACCCGGAGGTAAATGTTTTTACAGTCAAAGGGCTGTTTGCTACCCTAACCAATGTTAATTTCGATGCTGCACGTTTTGAAGAGCTGATCAAGGAATGTGCCGATTTGACGGGACGCTTAAAAGACAGGGTGGCCGCTGCAGGCGGTAACGTAGTTTTTGTAGATCCGTCGGCAAATTTCCAACCGGCAGGAGATCTGGAGGGATTAATAAAGCAGGCTGAAGAGGTCGGTCACCCATCCGATTCAAACGCTGAAGCCGATATCCGGTCTCTACAGCAGACCCTGATTTACGGTATAAAGGGGGTAGCAGCTTATGCCGATCATGCCCAGTTGCTGGGGAAGGAAAACGATCGTGTCTATGCCTTCATCCATGAAGCGCTTTCCGCTATTAGCGACAAAAGCCTGGGCCTGGAAGACTGGCTGAAACTGGTTCTTCGCTGCGGGGAGATCAACCTGCTGACCATGGAGCTGTTGGATGCCGGCCATACCGAGACTTACGGCCATCCTGTTCCCACCGAAGTGCCTCTGGGCCATAAAAAGGGAAAATGCATCCTGGTCTCAGGACACGATCTTATAGATTTGAAAGCACTCTTGGAGCAGACCCGGGGCAAGGGGATCAATATATATACCCACGGGGAAATGCTCCCGGCTCACGGCTATCCGGAACTGAAAAAATATGAACACTTTTATGGTCACTACGGCACAGCCTGGCAAAACCAGAAAAAAGAATTCGAGGCTTTTCCAGGAGCTATTCTCATGACAACCAACTGCATCCAGGAACCAAGGGAGAGCTACAAGGGAAACATCTTTACCACGGGGCTCGTGGGTTGGCCGGGTGCTGAGCATGTTGAAAACGGTAAATTCGGACCCGTTATCGAAAGAGCATTGGACTTGCCCGGGTTTGGCGAGGATCAGGATAAAGGCAGTGTTATGGTCGGTTTTGGCCATAATGCAGTCATGGGTGTGGCCGATAAAGTGATTACTGCCGTGAAGAATGGAGATATAAAACACTTTTTCCTGGTGGCAGGTTGCGACGGTGCCAAGGCGGGTCGTAACTACTATACCGAGTTTGTAGAAAAGGTGCCTGAAAACACGGTTGTGTTAACTTTAGCCTGCGGTAAGTTCCGTTTCTTTGACAAAAATATGGGAGATATCGGCGGCATTCCCCGTCTACTGGATATAGGACAGTGCAACGATTCCTACTCTGCCATCCAGATCGCCGTTGCCCTTGCTGATGCTTTTGAATGCAGTGTGAACGAACTTCCTCTTTCGATGGTACTCTCCTGGTATGAGCAAAAAGCTTGCGCCATATTGTTGACCCTGCTGCACCTGGGGATTAAAGATATTCGCCTGGGACCGAGCTTGCCGGCTTTTATTACGCCGAACGTTCTGGATGTGCTGGTGAAGAATTTCGATATCAAGCCTATTGCTACCCCTGAAGAAGACCTGGAAGCCATTATGAAGTAGGCATTATAGAAGTAGGAAGATATACCTGGAAGGACTGGCCAGGTGCGGAGGTAGAGCCACAAGTTTTTTTAGGTTCTGCCTCCGCCCTATTAATAATGGAGGTTTTGCGAGATGAAACTTGAAGGAAACTGTCAGACCACAGCTATGGGTATATTGCCGCATACCGATGTGGAGAGGGCGTTGGAGCTTGCGCTTTCCGTTGATATACCCTTTTGGCCCCAGCTCCCGCGGGTAAACTTTTTTGAAGATATGTACGCCCAGATTTCTGAGCATTTCCCGGGACTTACCATAGATATTGAAAACAGGGACATTCGCTTTTCCCTGGATAAATATTACAACGATATGGAAGATCTGCTCCGGTATTGGGAGGATGAATCCTTCTTTCGACTTTCACCAGAATATTCTGCTGTATTTCAGCGTTTCCTGGAGGAAGACCTTTCGGGCTATCAGTACATTCGTGGCCAGAGCATTGGTCCGGTCAGCTACGGTTTGAAAATACTGGATGAGAAAAAAAGTTCCATGATCTACCACGAAGAGGTCAGGCAGATCATATTTGACTTCGTAGCCAAGAAGCTGCAGGCCCAATACGGGGAAATGAAGGAAAAGCATCCCGGCGCTTTTGTGTGGGTAGATGAGCCCGGGCTGGAAATGATATTCATGGCTTTTACCGGATACACCAGCGAACGGGCGAAGGAAGATTACCGCTATTTTTTGGACCAGTTTCCAGGTCCCAAGGGAGTGCACCTGTGTGGTAACCCGGACTGGTCCTTTCTCCTGGGAATGGAGCTGGATGTTTTGTCCATAGATGCCCTGGCCTGGGGACATATTTTTAGCCGCTACCAGGAAGAAATAAAACATTTTTTAGCGCGGGGAGGAATAATTTCCTGGGGAATTACGCCCACCCTCACCGAAGAGTACGAGAAGGAGAATATAAAAAGTATGATTTCCAGGCTGGATGAAATTTGGGATTATATGGGAGAGTTCGGCGTGCCGCGCCGGCAGATTCTAAAACAGGCCTGGCTTGCTCCTGCCCGGTGCTGTCTGGTGAATCAGGATAGAGAGGAGACTGTTGAAAAATCTTACCAGCTGCTTCAAAAGATGGCAGAACATTTTAAAGGAGAGCTGTAGAACTTGCCGCCAGGCTTGAAGAAGTCGCCACGCATTCTCGTGGCTTTAGCCATGAGAGGTTCACTGAGCGGGTAATGCCACACTTTAAGACAAGGCATATAATTTTGACATGTAGGAGGTATTCAAATTGCGTTACACTCCGAAACAAGAGCTGGAGCAAAGAATTGCGAAATTGCAAAAGAGGTTGAAGGAGGAAAGCATTGATGGTGCGGTAATTGCTCAGAATGCGGATCTCTTTTATTTCACAGGGACTGTGCAGCGTTCTCATCTATTTGTTCCCGCAGAGGGTGAGCCGCTACTCATGGTCAATAAAACATTTGAACAGGCAAGGGAAGAGTCCTCCCTGGAGAATATTATTAGATTGGACAGCCTCAAGGAAATAAACACGGTTTTGAAATCTTATGGTTACGGCCCATTAAAAAAGTTGGGTTTTGAGCTAGATTTGCTTCCGGCAAGCAATTATTTGTACTATCAAAATTTGTTTGAAGGGATCAAAATTGTTGATGCCAGTTTTACTAATACGAGAAGTGCGAATGGTTAAATCTCCCTATGAGATCGAAATATTGCGTGATACTGCGAAACTGCACCTTAAAATGGGGATCGGTGACATACAGGACCAGGGTAATAAAATTAAGACACCCTTGAAAATGTAGGATGGAAGACTACTTCAAAGGCGGTGAGAATATTTTGGCCGAAAGCAAAAAATGAATGATTAACCCACATATTCCTGAAAATATATGATGGCCGCAAACCCTTTATTTACAGGGGTTGCGGCCATTTTGTGGTGTGCCCGGCATGGGCGCACGCTTGTCGGTGAAAGTCCGATACGGGGGTTGGTAGTGCCAACCGTTAGCCAAGAGCAAGGGTGTCCACCGCAACGTTGTTCAACTATGCTTCTGCCGCACCCTTGAAACTATAGACACCGGTAATCTCCATCACTTCCGCTATCAGGTAAAAGGAATAAGCTTATGACTTTAACGTTGGAGATTTTAAAAATAAGGTATGTAGAAATAATGGATATAATCCGGCAATCGTAGATTAAAGGGAATTGGTAAATCTAAACTTAGGTTAAAGCCTCTTTAGG
>CAZMLU010000007.1:0-56432 GCA_964567295.1 uncultured Desulfovibrionaceae bacterium | reverse complement strand
AATTCTTCGTATTTGGGAGTAGTTAGCGGCCTGGTGGCGCTCCCGGACTTCAAATCCGGTGGTGGGCTGACGAAGTCCATGGTGGGTTCGATTCCCATCTACTCCCGCCAAAAAATTTTAGCAGTTCTTTATAAGCTGTAAAATTAAAGGGCAGGAAAAGTTTTAAAAGGAAATTATGAGATCAGGAGGCAAAAGATGGAAGAGGAGTTTGAATCTCAGGTAATCAATAGTCATATTAGTAAATGCCCGGTGTGTGATGGCAACCAGGCGGTAATATTAGTTTGGAACGACGGAGATGTAGATTTACTTTGTGTAGGATGTAAGCACAAAGAACGGTTTAGCGTGGACTCTTAGAGTCCATTTTTTTTGGTTGTTTGTCTGGGAATGTTTCAGGCATAAGTAGAACCATTACAAGAGCCAGGGCGGTGCCTGCTAAATAGAAATAGAAGATTGCGCGGTAACCACCAAGAAAAAGAGCGTTGGTGCTAAAAAAGTCCAACAGGTAGCCTGTGGTTCCCTGGAAGAAGGCTACTCCTAAAAACATGGCTGCATTTACTGTGCCCATGGCTGTTCCTGCGATCTCCAGGGGGAATAGTTCTTTAACACATCCCAAGTTTATTAGGAAGACAATCCCGAAGAACCCTACCGAAAGATAGAGTAGAGTGGCCCAGAAAAAGCCAGGATACATAGGCAGGAAGGCGAAAAAAATCCAGGTTCCCAGGGTTCCAATGGTTCCCAGGAGAAGGATGGGCTTACGTGCACGATAATAACGATCCGAAAGCAATCCCCATATAAGACCTCCTCCCATCATTCCTATCGTAGTAAAAAGCAAGTGTAAACTGGCCCTATTTCTGGCGATATTGAAGGTGTCCTGGAGATAAGAGGCCCCCCATAGGCCGGTGAAACTGAAGAGTACTCCATAATAAAGGAAAGCCCAGAAGAAAAAGAGCCAAAAAGTCCGATTTTTCAGAAAAGAAAAACTGTGTTTTAAGGATACGGGCCTATTGTCGTTATTTTGAGAACTGTTGGAGTTCTGGTTTGGTGTAGTATTATGACTCTTCATAAGTTGCCAGTTTGTTAATAACAATGTCAGCATTAATACGGAGGCGAGCAGATAAGAATTTCGCCACCCGATATTATCTACCAACAACGCCATAGGAAGAGTCGCAAGTAGAAGTCCTATCCCGCCGATAGCATTAATGACACTAGTAAAGATGGCAAATTCATCTGGTTTGTAGCTAACTGAGAGATATTTAAGAGCGGGGATCCATACTCCTGCTGTACCTGCACCGGTTAAGATACGTGCCCAAGTGGCCATTTGAATGGCTGGAGAAAAAGCAAACATTACAGTACCAATACATCCCAGTAGTCCGAAGTACATTACGGTGCGTCGCACCCCGATTCTATCAGAGAGAAAACCTATAGGGACTTGTGCAAATGCATAAGCGTAAAAAAAAGAGGAAGACATTAGCCCCAGTGCAGCAGCGGGAACATTAAAGGAGTTCATGAGTTCGGTAACGATTACAGCCGGGCTGGTACGGAGGAAAAGGGCAAATATAAATAAAAAGCATAACACCAAAAAGATGGTTTCACGTCTTCCAAATTTGTGCATAAAGTATCCTCTATCTTTAGATTATAGCAAATATTAATACAAATACGTACAAATATTACCATTGCCTCTGAAATTTTGTCAAGAATTTATTGAACATTAAGAGGATATAGTTTAATTAAGGTAGAATTATATAATAGAAACAATGGGGGAGGTGAATGTTGGTATGCCGGAAAAAGAAATTGGAACGGTCACCCATTTCTTCAGCAAGGCTTCAGTGGCAGCTTTGGAGTTGACTTCTGCGTTGGCTGTTGGAGACAAGATTGCATTTAAAGGTGCCAGCACCGACTTCCAGCAAAAAGTTGATTCTATGCAGGTTGAGCATCAGGATATTGATAGGGCCGAACCTGGACAGCAGGTTGGATTAAAGGTGCAGGATAAGGTAAGGGTAGGGGATACTGTTTATAAGTTGGAGGACTGAAAAATAGCGTTTTGCTTTAGTGAATTCCTAATATACAGATTTTTTGGGCTCTGGCTTAAGGTTGCTTTTAGGGCAGCTAACCCCAGGGCTTTTTTATTTGTGGAAAAGTTAAAAATCGTTCCGGAGATGGATTTTAGAACTGTTTTTAGATATAATGGGGTGCAGACGGAGAGGAGGGAAGTAATTGAGTGTTACCTCGAACAAACAAAAATACCTGCGCAACTTGCCGGCTGTAGATATACTTCTGGAACAAGAAAAATTGCGAGAAATGGTGAAAAATAGCTCTAGAGAAATTGTAGTTGAGGCCGCCCAGCAAGTGTTGGCAACTAAGAGGGAACAAATTTTAAGCTCTAACTCAGATGAGAGTTTGCAAGGAATAGATATATCTTCCATTACCCTGGCCCAAGAAATACTGGACATTATAGAAAGCCGTCATACCCCAAATCTTAAGCGAGTTTACAATGCAACAGGGGTTTTGCTGCATACGAACCTGGGGAGAGCTCCCCTGCCCAGAGCGGCCTTGGATGCAGTGCGTGCTGCCAGTGCAGGCTTCAGTAATTTGGAGCTTTCGCTGGAGTTCGGAAAAAGATCTACCCGCTATCAGCATGTGGAAGAACTTATCTGTTATCTTACCGGCGCTGAAGCGGCCCTGGTAGTCAATAATAATGCTGGGGCTGTTTTTTTGGCACTCAATTCTCTTGCTGCAAATAGTGAGGTGATTGTTTCCAGGGGAGAGTTGGTGGAAATTGGTGGTTCGTTTCGTATCCCTGAGGTGATGGCTCGCAGCGGTTGCACGTTAAGGGAGGTTGGAACCACTAACAAGTCTTACCCGGACGACTACAGAAAAGCCATTACTGAACATACGGCTTTATTGTTGAAGGTTCACACGAGCAACTTCAAGATTATGGGTTTTACGGCGAATGTGGATGTCCGAAAACTTTCCGGGTTGGGGCAAGAATATGGTATCCCGCTCATGGAGGATTTGGGAAGCGGAATGCTTGTAAATCTGACTTCTTATGGCTTGCCTTATGAGCCCCTGGTGCAGGACTCCCTGGAGAGCGGGGTGGATCTGGTTACTTTTAGCGGTGACAAGTTGCTTGGTGGTCCACAGGCTGGTATTATTGCAGGAAGCAAAAAATATATCCAGGCTATAAAAGGAAATCAGTTATTAAGGGCGCTGCGGGTTGATAAAATGACTCTTTCAGCATTGGAAGCCACGTTAAGGCTTTATCTGGATAAGCAGAAAGCTTTGGAAGAGATCCCTGTTTTACGAATGTTGACCATTTCTGAGGATAGCCTGCTGACCAGAGCGCGCCACCTCTCAGAACTCCTGCAAAAATCTTTGCAAGGTTATTTTAAGGTGGGGATTACCCGGGAGAAGGCTAGGGTAGGGGGCGGTTCTATGCCACTGGTTTCCCTGCCTAGCTATCAGGTAAGCCTGGAAGCTCTCGGCCAAACAGGAAAAGTTGTGGTGGACAGACTTCGCAAGGCCAGATCGCCTGTGCTTTGCCGTATACGTAAAGGAAAGGTGCTTTTGGATTTGCGTTCTATACAGGAAGATGAGGACGAAATGCTGGCAGAAACATTGGTAGAAACATTGGAAACTAATCTGCCCCAGGAAAAGGAGAAAGAAAAAGAATAATGATTATCGGTACTGCAGGACATGTTGATCATGGCAAGACAGAGCTGATAAGAGCTTTGACGGGGATAGATACAGACCGCCTTCGTGAAGAGAAAGAAAGGGGTATTTCTATAGATCTGGGTTTTGCTCCTTTCAGCTTAGCAGATGGGCGTATGGCCGGAGTAGTAGATGTTCCTGGTCATGAAAAATTTATCCATAATATGCTAGCAGGTGTAGGTGGCTTGGACCTTGCACTCATGGTTATAGACGCTACGGAAGGGGTTATGCCCCAGACTAGGGAACATCTGGATATCTTGGAATTGCTACAGGTGAAGAGAGGCTTGGTGGTTATCACCAAAATCGATTTGGTGGAAGAAGAATGGTTAGAGATGGTAGAAGAAGAGGTGCGGGAAATTGTGGAAGGTAGTTTCTTGGCCGATGCGCCGATCCATTTCGTCTCCTCTTTGACAAAGCAGGGCGTTGAAGAGCTTAGGCAAGCTATCGAGGCGATTGCCAGCATGGTGCCTGGAAAAGATAGCGAAGCACCCTTGCGTATCCCTATAGACCGGGTTTTTACAGTGGCCGGTTTTGGCACTGTTCTTACTGGAACATTATTGAGCGGAAAAGTTGACAGTGGCCAGGTAGTGGAGCTGCTTCCACCTAGAAAGGAGTTCAGGGTCCGTGGGGTACAGGTGCATGGCAAAATGGTGGAGACGGCAGAGGCTGGACAAAGAGTCGCGTTGAACCTGTCCGGTTTGGAGAAGGGAGAAGTTATAAGGGGCAGCATAGTGGCTGATCCGGGTTTTTTCCATTTGACTCGTTTTTGCGATACTAAACTTAAAATACTTTCTACTGCTACCAGGCCACTATCTAACATGGCGCCGGTGCACTTTTACCTCGGCACTGCAAGGGTTGTAGCCAGAATGCTTCTGCTGGGCAGCGAAGCGATAAAGCCCGGGCAAGAGGGCTTTGTTCAGTGTCGCCTTGATAAGCCGATGGTGGCCCACAGGGGAGATCGCTTTATTATACGTTCCTATTCTCCCATGATTACAATCGGTGGAGGGATAATTCTTGATGAAAACCCCCGTCGCCACAAGAGGTTTCGGGGTGATGTGCTGACAAGGTTGGAGCAGTTAGAAAAAGAGGATCTTTCCTTCGTGTTGCAGAGATTGCAGGAAACCGGCGTTTCAACTCTGGAAGCTCTCTCCCAAAGAACAAAAATTGGGCAAGGACAGTTACAGAAAATATTAAATGAAGCTATTCAAAATGGAAAAGTTGTTTTAATAGGCAACTATTTTAGCACCCCTGAAATCATCCGGGAATGGGAATCTGCAGTCATGGAAGAGTTGGAGCGTTTTCACAGAGAAAAACCTTTACAACCCGGCTTGCAAAAAGCAAGAATAGCGGCAGCGCTTCCTTACAAATTGACTGGAAAGGCTTACGATGAACTATTAAGGCATATGGAACAGAAGGGGCTCGTACTTTTTAAGGGAGAACTTATCTTTAAGAGCGACTTCAAACCGCGCCCTTCAGAGGCACAGGAAAAAAAGATGGCAGACATTATGAAGATTTTTGCAGAGGCAGACCTGAATGCCCCGTCTTTGAAAGAACTATGGGAAAAAACTGGCTTGAAAAAAGAAGAAGGCGAAAGCCTGATAGATTATTTGGTAAAGGAAGGTCGGCTGGTGAAAGTTTTGGAAGATTTCTATCTTCACAAAGACACTTACAAGAGGTGCCTGCAGGTATTACAAGAATATTTTCAAAACAGCGAGAGTATAACTTTGGGCCAATACCGGGATCTTCTGCATACTTCTCGTAGACGTGCCCAGGCCCTCCTGGAATATTTTGATGGCTGTAAATATACCCGGCGACAAGGCGATGAGAGGGTTGCTTTGAAACTTCCCGATCTGGACTAGAGTTTGTTATTGAATATAGTTTTCATTAATTTTTATAGCTACTAAAGAAGGATTTTTTTTTAGAAGTGTCGAAGACAAAGGATGTCGGTTTATCGCCTCATTTGTTCTTTTCGCCATTCTTTTTCTGGCGTTTGCAGTGTTTTGACACTGTGTTATTTTATGGGATGTAAAGGATATATATTACCAGGTACGAAGGGGGTGTATAGCCCAGGATAACCGCTTGTTTGGTAGGTGCGGGGTAGAGAGAAACCTCGGGCTTTTGTAGTACGACAGGATATTTTTAATCCCGGGATGATGCCAATTCCTGAAGTGAGGTATGAAGATGAGCGAAGAACTACAGAGCTTTATTGAAAAGTATGATTTGTACGGATGCATTCAATGCGGAAGATGTACCGGGGGCTGTCCCGTAACAGTTCGCACAAATTTGAATGTGCGGCGGTTTGTCTATGATTCTATTGATGAGGATGCCTTGGAAGAGCTTGCAAGACTACCGGAAATATGGGATTGCACTGCCTGTAATACTTGTGCCGTTAGGTGCCCTAAAGGTTTAAAACCTGTGGAAGTACTTATTGGCTTGCGGGGGGTTATGGTCTTAGAAGGCCGGATTGAACCCACAGCAAGGGATGCACTGGAAAGTATCTTCCGTGAGGGCAACCCTTGGAGCAAAGCCAGGGCCACGCGTTCCGACTGGATGGAAGGGCTTGATGTAAAAGTAGCCGACACAGAGACAGAGGTGGAGAATCTCATTTTTGTTTGCTGTACTATAGTTTATGATCCCAGGGTACAGGTTACAGCGAAGAATCTTGTTAAGATATTGAACAAGGCAGGCGTTGATTATGCCTTTGTAGGGGATGATGAATCCTGCTGCTCTAGTGAGGCCTTCAATCTTGGCGAAGAAGAACTTTTCGAAATGATGGTAGAGGATAACACGGAGCTTTTGAACAGCTTCAAAGCTAAAAGGATTGTTACTATTTCTCCTCATTGTTTTTCTGCATTTAAGAAACAGTACCCTGATCTTAAAGCAGATGTTATCCATTATTCTCAGCTGATAGGTGAACTGCTGGAGGATAAAAAACTGGAATTTACCAAGGAACTCCCAGAGAAGATTGTTTATCACGATCCCTGCTTCCTGGGTAAACAAAATGATGTTTATGACGAGCCGCGTTTTGTTTTGAGCCAGATTCCTGGTGCGGAGTTGGTAGAGTTTGAGCGTAGCAAGGAGCGAAGCCTCTGCTGTGAAGGCGGAGGAGGAAAAATGTGGGTAGAATCGGACTCAAAACTGGAACGCCTGGCAGAAACCCGGGTCAAAGATGCCCATGCATTAGGTGCTAACATTCTTGCTGCAGCTTGCCCCTTTTGTGTGCTCACTCTTGATGATGCTTTAAAGGCTAAAGGGTTTGAGGAAGAGATGAAAGTGTCAGAAATACTGGAAATAATCGGTGATTTGCTTGAGGATTAACAGGGTCTATCGTGTTTTACTGGAGACGATAGATGAGGTTTCGTTTATAAAAAAAGCAAAGCTAAATTGTTGTAGGAGGTGGAAGGTTTATGAATACTTTTGTATGTGTTAAAAGAGTCCCTGATACCTCTGAGGCAGAGGTAAAGGTCGATGCCACAGAGAAAGATGTTGACAGCAGCAAGTTTTCGTTTGATATTAATGATGCCGATAACTATGCTGTGGAAGAGGCAGTACAGATTAAAGAAGCCCATGGGGGGACTGTACAGGTGCTCTGCTGTGGTCCTCAGGATGCTGATATGATGATCCGTATGGCCCTGGCCAAGGGTGGCGATAGCGCTATGCGGGTGGATGATCCCAGGATCAATTTTAATGATCCCCTGCAAGTAGCGAAGGTTTTAGCTACTGCTATTAAAGAACAAGAGTTTGACCTGGTGCTGACCGGCTGTTGGGCTGATGATGACAGTTTTATGGCTGTCGGTGTGGCACTGGCCGAGGAGTTGGGAATACCGCATGCTGCCATGGTAAAGAAGGTCGAGGTAGAAGAAGGTAAGGTAAAGGCTTACCGTGAGCTTGAGGGTGGCATTTCCGAGGTGGTGGAGGTTACACTTCCGGCTGTCATCACTATTCAGACTGGCATCAATGAGCCTCGCTACGCACCAATTAGGGGGATCAGGCAGGCCCAAAAGAAAGAACTCAAGGTCTTAAAGCTAGATGATTTGGGGATTTCAGAAGAAGAAGTAAATGAAGCTAATTCTATGATAGAATTGAAAAGATTTTACATTCCCGAGATAGAGTCTAAGGCGGAAATTATTGAAGGAGAAGAACCTGAAGAGAAAGCTGAGAAATTGGCTGAGAAGATGGTGAAAGGGGGCCTCATCTAATGAGTGATATCTTTGTATTGGTTGAACATCGTCAGGGAGAATTAAGGGATATAACCCTGGAAATGCTCACCAAGGCTTCCCAGCTTGCAGAAAAGACAGGCGGGGAAACTGTAGCGATTTTACTAGGCAGTGGTGTGGACGATTTTGCAGAAAAACTAAAAGGATATAGCGATAAGGTTTTTTATATGGAAGATTCTCTTTTTGCTGATTATAACTCCGAAAAATACCAGAAAGCACTGGTGGAGTTTTTCAAAGAACAAAAACCTTACCTGGTTATGATAGCCCATTCAGCTCAGGGTGTTGACCTGGCTCCTGCTATGGCGGTGGAGATGAAGGTGCCCTTTGTAACTGATGTTATTGATTTCGAATATGTTGACGGTAAACTGCAGCCTTTGCGCCAATACTACGGGGGCAAGGTAAATGCTGAGTTTAACTTGAAAGGTGAGCCACCGTACCTGGTTACTTTCCGAGAAGCTACTTTGGAGGTTCCTGAACCTTTTAAGTCGGGAAAGGTGGAAAAAATTGATTCACCTCTGAAAGAGGATATTGACTACCGCAAATTCCTGGAATACATTGAGGCTGAAGTGGGTGACGTTGATATAACCCAGTCGGAAATTCTGGTGGCCGTAGGGCGCGGTATTAAGGAAGAAAAAAACATGCCCATGATTGAAGAGTTGGCCAGTGCAATTAAAGCTGATATCTGTGCTTCTCGTGCTGCCACTGACGGGGGATGGCTTCCCCATGACCGGCAGGTGGGCACTTCCGGTAAAACAGTAAAGCCCAAGTTATATATTGCCATCGGCATCTCAGGTGCTTTCCAGCACCTTGCGGGTATGAAGGGAGCCAAGACCATTATAGCTATTAACAAGGACCCTGAGGCCCCCATTTTTGCCGAAGCTGATTACGCAATTATTGACGATTTGTTTAAAGTGGTTCCCAAATTGACGGAGAAACTGCAAGAATTACGCGGATAATTAATAGCGGCCGGTTTGTTTTATTAATTTTGAAATGATAGAACTGCCGGTAGAAACTGGATATGTTTTTGCAGTTATACTGTGTTGGAGGATGAAAGAAGCCTATGAACAACAATAAACCTAAGATTGGCGTGTATGTATGTCACTGCGGCGTCAATATTGCCAAGACAGTTGATATTGATGTTGTGCGAAGTTACGCTGAAAGCTTGCCTTACGTTAAGGTAGCTCGTAACTATTCCTATATGTGTTCAGACCCTGGGCAGCTTCTAATAAAAGAAGATATTGCCGAGGAAGGGTTGAACCGTATTGTAGTTGCTTCTTGCTCCCCCCGCATGCACGAACTTACTTTTCGTAAGACACTGGCAGAAGGGGGCCTGAACCCTTATTATTTGGAGATGGCTAATATTAGAGAGCAGTGTTCCTGGGTTCATGAAGATGCGGAAGAGGCTACCACAAAGGCCAAAAAATTGGTTGCAGCGGCGGTGGCTAAAGCCAAGTTGTTGGAACCCCTTGAAGAAAAAGAGGTTGAAGTGGAGCCCGCGACCCTTGTAATCGGTGGAGGGATTGCCGGAATACAGGCTGCATTAGATATTGCCCAGGCAGGTTTTAAAGTCTACCTGGTGGAAAAAACCCCCGCCGTAGGCGGTAAAATGTCTCAACTTGATAAAACATTTCCCACCCTGGATTGTTCTGCTTGCATCCTGACGCCCAAGATGGTGGACGTGGGAAGTCATCCCAATATTGAACTTTTAACCTATTCCCAGGTGGAGGAAATACAGGGATTTGTTGGGAATTTCGAAGTCAAAGTGCGCAAAAAGGCTCGTTACGTCGATATTGATAAATGTACAGGATGTGGTATTTGTGCCGAGGAATGTCGCCTTGCAGGCAGGATCTCCAGCGAGTACGAAGCGGGTATGGGCAAAAGAAGCGCTATTTATCTTCCCTTTCCCCAGGCTGTTCCTGCCAAATTTACCATTGATCCAGAGCATTGTCTTTATCTCACCAGAGGCAAATGTGGAAAAGAGCCTAAGTGCATAGAGCACTGTTCAGTCGGAGCCATTGATTTTGAGCAACAAGATGAAATTGTTGAATTCAAAGTAGGAGCTGTAATTGTAGCTACTGGCTACGATGTTTTTGATGCGTCCCGTAAGCCGGAGTACGGTTACCAGGATTATGATAACGTTCTTACATCGTTGGAACTGGAAAGACTTGTATCTGCTTCCGGTCCTACCGGTGGAGAGATCCAACTGGGAAAAGGAGAAGATGCATTCGTTCCCAAGGAAGTTGCTTTTATCCAGTGCGTCGGTTCAAGGGATGAAAGCTGTGGAAACGAGTACTGTTCTCGGGTCTGCTGCATGTATACGGCCAAACTGGCCCACCTTATAAAAGAAAAAGTGCCTGATTCCAACGTCAGAATCTACTACATGGATGTTAGGGCGTTCGGAAAAGGTTTTGAAGAGTTTTATGACCGTGTTCGCCGTGAAGGGGTGCGTTATATTAGGGGCAACCCCTCCGAGGTATTTAAGCGAGGCGATAAGCTGGTAGTAAAGGCGGAAGATACCTTGACCGCTACTCCCTTGGAGGACGAAGCGGATCTAGTGGTTCTTTCGGTGGGATTGGAGCCCCGCAAGGATACCAGGGAAATTATCGATCTGCTTCGACTTTCCCAATCTGCTGATCGTTTTTACCTGGAAGCCCACCCCAAATTGGCTCCTGTAGATACTGCCACTGATGGAGTTTACCTGGCGGGTTGTGCCCAAGGACCCAAGGATATTCCGGATACTGTAGCCCAGGCCAAGGGAGCTGCTTCATCAGCTTTGATACTTCTTGCCAGCGGAAAAGTGAATATACAGGCACAGATTTCTGTGGTGAATGAAGCCACTTGCCGCGGATGTGGTTATTGTGTTGAGATATGTCCCTACGGTGCTATTGAAATGGGTGAAGTTAATCGTTTCGGACATATCCTATCTGTGGCCAAAGTTAATGAGGCACTTTGCAAGGGTTGTGGCGCTTGTGTAGCTGGTTGTTTCTCAGGTTCGATTCAGCAAAAGTCTTTCAAAGACAAACAGATATTACCGCAAATTGCTGTACTGGGGGTTGTAAAATGAGCGAACAATATGAACCCAACATTGTAGCTTTTTTGTGTAACTGGTGCTCTTATGCAGGTGCAGACCTGGCGGGTACTAGCAGAATGCATTATACTGCAAACCTAAACGTGATCAGGGTCATGTGTTCTGGTCGTGTAAACCCACTCTTTGCTGTAAATGCGTTGCAACAGGGGGCTGACGGTGTTCTGGTGTCTGGATGTCACCCCGGGGACTGCCATTACATGGAAGGAAACTATTATGCCCGTCGTAGGTTCGCCCTCATGCGGGAATTGTTGGAATACGTAGGGGTAGAGCCCGAGCGTTTTAATATGAGTTGGGTTTCTGCTTCTGAAGGTGCCAAATGGAAAGACGTGGTAGAGGAAGTGGTCGAAAAAGCAAGGAAAGTCGGACCCTTTGACCAGTTCCGTAGAAACAAGATAAACTGGTAAAGGAGGAGGATCGCTTGGTAGACCTGGAAAAGCTTAGAACTGTAGCAAAAGAGATTGTCTCGCAGGATGATATCAAATATCTTATCGGCTGGAGAGATGGTACCTTCGGTTTTCGAATATCTCCTCACTTTATGGAAACACCTGAGGAGGCCGATAAGCTTATCTTTTCTCCGTTGTGCACCAATAACCTGGCGACTTATCTTACTCTGGCAGAGAAGCTTCCATTGCCCAGGGGAGAGGAGCCAGATAGACGTAAAATAGCTGTGATGGTGAAGGGTTGCGACAACCGTGCAGTTGTTCAACAGCTGGTAGAACAGGGGATAAAAAGAGAAGAAGTATATATCATCGGATGTCCTTGTGAAGGTGTTGTGGACATTAAAAAGGTTGAGGAGAAGTTCCCCCATGTTTTAGAGCCGGTGGAAGCTCGATGGGAAAACGGACAGATTGTGTTAAAGCTACCGGAGGGAGAGCAAGCCTTTCCCCGTGAAGAGGTTTTAGCTCAAAAATGCCTTACCTGCCGTTATCCCAATCCTCTACTGGCCGATACGATGCTTTGGGACGAAGTAGAAGTTCTTGGTGTGGAGAAATACGAGGACGTAATAGAAATGGAAGAAATGGACCCGCAGGAGCGATGGTCCTACTGGCAGGAGAAAATTTCGAATTGTATCAGGTGTTATTCCTGCCGAAATGTTTGTCCTATGTGTTATTGTGAAGATTGTATTTTAGAGCGCTTGAATCCCACCTGGATGTTCCGGTCGGTTAACATTGCGGAGAACACGGCTTACCAATTGGCCAGAGCTTTTCATTTGGCGGGGCGCTGTATTGAATGTGGTGAATGTGAGCGGGTGTGCCCGGTAGACATTCCCCTGATGAAGCTTAACAGGAAGCTATATAAAGAGGTTCAAGAAGACTTTCAATTTGAACCCGGGCTAGATCCCGAGTCCAAACCGCTGCAGGCCAGTTACCGACCTAATGATAAAGAAGACTTCATTCTCTAGAGGTGGATACTATGGATAGTATAAAACTAAAAAAAGAAAAGATGAAAGACTTTATTGCTGCATTGGGGCAATATAAGCTTTATGCTCCTCAAAAAACTGGAGAAACCCTTAGGTTTTCCCTCTTGGGAGAGGGGGATGTTCCAGAGCTAGAGTTTTCTAATACTACGGTTCCTCCAAAAGATGTGGTTTTTCCGCAGACCGAGACATTATACAGTTATGAACTGGGAAGCACAGATATGGCGGAGCCTGAAGGGACGGAAGAAGGGGTTGTGCTGGGCATTAGACCCTGTGATGCACGGGCGATGTCCATTGTAGACAGCCTGTTCTCCTCGGATGTGGAAGACCCGTACTACCTGGAGCGGCGTTCAAGGAGCACCCTTTTGGGGCTTGCCTGTCTGGAGCCTTGTGTTAACTGTTTTTGTACTTCCCTTGAAGGTGGGCCAGCTTCTACGGAAGGGCTGGATGCCATAATGACTGATATGGGAGAGAGCTATCTGATCACTCCTCTCACGGAAAAGGGAGAAAAACTATTACAGACAGCTGCTGATGCTCTAGAAAAGGCCACAGATGAAGATATGAATTCCGTTGATAAACTACATGAGGAAGCTGCTGATAAAATTGCCCGGAAACTTGATACGCAAGGCATCCCAGAAAAACTCCCTGAGCTTTGGGAGGCAGGTTTATGGAAGAAAGTTTCCAATTCCTGCCTGGGGTGCGGTATATGTACTTACCTTTGCCCCACTTGCCACTGCTTTGACATTCAAGACGAGGTAGAAGGGTTTGAGGGTCGACGGTGCCGAATGTGGGATTCTTGCATGTTTGGAGAGTACTCCCTACATGCTTCTGGGCATAACCCGCGGCCTTCGCGTCGCGAAAGAACCAGGAATAGAATCAACCATAAATATTCTTATTACGTGGATAAGTTTGGATCTATTGCATGCGTAGGATGTGGCAGATGTATAAAATACTGCCCCGTCAATATTGATATTTTTGACATATTAACCCAGGTTAAGGAGGCACTATGAAAGAGAGCGGAAATCCCTATAAGCCTTATATCGCAACCGTTGAAGACACCTGGTATGAAACATACGGTGATCGCAGCATAAAAACTTTGAAAGTTGTCTTTGATGATGAAAAGGTGAGGGAAAACTGGGAACATCGTCCGGGCCAATGCGCCATGATCGGTTTGTTAGGGGTGGGTGAAAGCATGATTTCAATTTCTTGTTCCCCTACCGAGGGCAAGTTTTTAAGATTTTCTGTCATGCGTATGGGCACAGTAACCAGTGCTCTGCACGAGCTTGAACCCGGTGACAAGATGACGGTGCGGGGCCCTTATGGAAACAGTTTTCCCGTGGACGAGTGGAAAGGAAAAAAAATCATTACCATCGGTGGAGGCATTGGGCAGGCTCCCTTAAGGCCAATTGTTGAATACGTTAGGGCTAATGCAAACGATTATCAGGATCTGACTGTAATCTATGGTGCCAGAACCTCAGAAGATCTATGTTTTAAAAGCGAATTAGAGGAGATGACTTCAGATAACATAGCAGCCTGTCATCTTTCCGTCGATCTTGAAGAAGAAGAATGGCCCCACTTTGTAGGGTTTGTCCCTACTTTGTTGATGGAAGTAAATCCTTCTCCTGAGAATGCTATTGCCATTACCTGTGGCCCGCCGGTAATGATCAACTTTGTCCTACAGAACCTAAAGAAACTAAACTTTGAGGACAACCAAATTTATACTACCCTGGAGAACAGGATGAAGTGCGGATTTGGTAAGTGCGGTCGGTGCAATGTGGGCAATCTTTATGTTTGTAAAGATGGTCCCGTTTTCAATTATGCAACTTTAAAAGCTATTCCCGAGGCATTTGCTTAAGAAACATTTACATTACGTTGTTGAATTAGGAAAGGGTTGCCGTTTATTAAGACTTTCCTTTCTATGCTTGTATTAATCAGGGCTATATAATATCAGGGGGCTTAATTACTTAGTCCCCTGACTGTATATTTTCGAGATCTCAAGTTATTTAAATGTATACTGAAAGAATTATGTTGTTGAAGAGATAGTGTAGGGAAGAAGGGTTATATTATGGAGCATTTTGGTGAAGTGATAGAGCAAATAGGAGATAAAAGAGCTCAGGTTAAAATTCGCCACCAAACTTCATGCAGTTCCTGTGGGCGTTGCGGAGGTATTTTTGGTAATCCTGAAAAAGAAAATACTTCAATGGTGGAAGCAATAAACCCTATCGGTGCAGCAAAAGGGCAGTTGGTGAAGTTAGTAACCAGGGATTCGGAAGTGCTCTTGGCGGCTTTTCTGCTGTATATCTTGCCTCTAATAGGGCTATTAGGAGGACTTTTTGCTGGCCGTGCAATGGCTATGAACTGGGGCTTGGATGGAAGCCCAGACCTTTGGGGGTTTGGGCTGGGCCTTATAGTAATGGTGCTGGTTTTTTTAGTATTAAGATATCAGGAAAAAAATATGGCCCGTAGTAGACGTTTCAAGGCTGAAATTGCCGAAATCGTTAATGAAAAAGAAATTCCTGAAGAATTAAGGCCTTGAGAAAGAATAGTGTATATATTTGAGACTTGGCGCTGGTGAGTATGCTTAGAAAATGCACTGGCCTTGAATAGCTAAAGCAGAAAGGTTTAAGGGCTAAAGCTTGAAGCATTCTGAGCAGCAGGAGTATGCTCTGTCAATTGAGAGCAACTAAATTAAATTTAGGAATGGAGGTATGTTTTTTTGTGACCTCTTTAAAATTGTATCCTAATCATGCTAACCCGCTTTTATACGAATCTGAAAGGCCATTGCCTAAGGAGGTTGCTGTTATTGGGGCAGGCACTATTGGTCCTGATATCGGCTATTATCTAAAAAGCTCTAGAACTGAATGTCGCCTTGTATTAGTGGATATCGTCGAAAAGCAATTAAAAAAGGCCGAAGAGAGAATTAACGGATATATACAAAAAGCGCTTGATAAAAAGAAAATGAAGCCAGAAGATGCCAATGCCGTGGCCGAAAACATTGTTTACTCTACTGATTATGCTGATTTGAAAAATGTAGACCTGGTAATTGAAGCGGCAACAGAAAACCTGGATATTAAAAGAAAGATTGTGGCCACGATAGAAAGCATAGTCCGAGAAGATACCATAATTACCTCCAACACCAGTTCTATTCCGGCGGAAAGAATTTTTACAGAGGCCAGGGTGCCTTCCAGAACTACCATCACCCACTTTTTCGCCCCTGCCTGGCGCAATCCGGCAGTAGAGGTTATAACCTGGAATGGGGTTGATCAGAACATCGTGGACTACCTGAGATGGATGTTTTGCATGACCGGCAAGGTGCCCATCGTGTCCCAGGATAAACTTTGCTTTATTTTGAACCGCATTTTTGAAAATTGGTGTAACGATGCTGTTCTTCTTCTTGATGAAGACATTACCGCCCGAAAGGTCGACCAGGTTTCCCAAGAGTTCGTGGCTGCCGGACCTTTTTTTGTCTTAAATTTGACCAGTGGCAACCTAATAATTGCTGAAACAAATACTCAAAAGATGTTTGAAGAGGGTGAGCACTACAAGCCATCCCATCTTCTACGTTCTGTTAATACCTGGTTAGCGTTGAATCCGGGGGAGAAAGAAGAAGTTGAGCCGCAAACTGCCGAAGTGGTACGTAATCATCTCCTGGGGGTTCTTTTCTCACAGTCCTTCGATATAATTAACAAAAGTATCGGCACTCTTGAAGATCTCAATCTGGGCTGCATAATTGGCCTTGGTTTCCGCAAAGGTCCCTTTGATATAATGAAGGAACTGGGAGAAGAAAAAACAAAAGAAGTTATCTCTGGGTTCCAAGAAAAGCGTCCTGGGATGCCCGGCATCGAAGGTGATTATAGTAGGTACCAGGACTTCAAGAGGAGCATCCTTGTTGATGAAATTGATGGAGTAAAAATCATAACCATTAGACGTCCCCACGTGATGAATGCTTTAAACGATGAAGTTAATACGGAGATTTTGGAAGTATTGAAAGAAAACGAATCCGATTCTTCTGTTAAGGGTTTTGTTATTACTGGCTACGGAGATCAAGCATTCTGTGCCGGTGCGGAGGTAGGTAAATTTACGGAGGTATTGGGAGACTTTGAAGCCTCAGTGAAGTACTCCCGGGATTGCTCCCACCTTTTACGCTACCTTGACTCATCTCCCAAGCCTGTAGTGGCAGCTATCAACGGAATTGCCCTAGGAGGAGGGTTTGAATTAGCTATACGCTGCCATAAGATTGTTGCGGCAACAAAAGCATGGTTCCAACTTCCTGAAGTGACATTAGGGATCCTTCCTGGAATTGGCGGAAGTGTTGTGCCCTACCGCAGATGGCCTAACGCCTCAAGTACTTTTCATGATATGATTCGCCAGGCTGCCAGATTGCCGGCAAAAGAAGCTTTTGAGCTGGGTGTGGTTTCTGCTCTTGAAAGTGATTATTTCACTCTTATCCAGAAAGCCGTCCAGGAAGTTAAAGAGATGGTTGGCCAACCGATCCCCAGGATTCCTGACAACCCGGTGGAGATAGCTCCCCTCGAGCCTTTAGATGATCCCAAAGCAGGAAAGCTTCGGCTTAGTAAGGAAGTTATCGATATAATCGACAAAACAATTCAGGATGCTGCCGCTCAGCCTTTTTTCGAAGAAGCGCTGGAGGTAAATTACAAAGCATCTGGCGAAGTTTCCTGCACGGAAAGTGCCAAAGAAGGAATATCTGCTTTTTTAGAGAAAAGAACACCTGAGTTTAAAAAATAGGGCTGCCAGGAATAAACAGCTTAGGAGCTGTCTGTTGGTTGCCCATTAATTGAGCAACAGTCCCAGGGTAAATGGAGCCACCCTACATGGTGGCTCCAAGGTTCTTCATGATAAGGAACTATTATATTTCGCTGCTGAAGAACCTTTTCACTTTTGCAGTAATAGATTGCTATGGTGGTGATTAGAGAATGATTATGGCTGGAACGATGCGTGTTAATGAAAAGGGGCACTTAGAGATAGGTGGCTGTGATACCCTCAAACTGGCAGATGAGTTTGGGACTCCGCTTTACGTTATGGATGAAGATTTGCTTCGAGAAAACTGTCGCCGTTATGTTAAAGCTTTGCAGAAGTACTATCCCAAAGGAAAGGTCCTTTTCGCAGGGAAAGCTTTCCTGATAAAGGAAATGGCAAGGTTGATCGAAGAGGAAGGGCTTTCTTTGGATATAGTCTCCGGAGGTGAACTTTATACGGCCTTAGAGGCCGGCTTTCCTGCAGAACGTCTCTACTTTCATGGAAACAACAAATCTTCCGAGGAACTACAAGAGGCTCTGGCGGCCGGTACGGGCATCTACGTAGTGGATAGCCTTGCGGAGATGGAAGATTTGGCTCAGATAGCGAGTGAGATGGGAAAAAAGGCCGGTGTTTTTCTGCGCATTAGGCCTGGGATAGAAGCTCACACCCATGAGTACATACAGACAGGCCAGGAAGATTCTAAATTTGGTTTTGGGTTGGAAGATAAGGAAACCTTTGAAGCTATTCGATTGGCTTGTCGTTCTGAGGCCGCTATTGATCTTAAGGGTTTTCATTGTCATATAGGATCCCAAATATTTGATTTGGAGCCTTTCAGATTAACAGTAAAAGTAATGGTGGATTTTATTTGCAAAGTAAAAGAAGAAACCGGCTTTACAGCGCAACAACTTGATCTAGGAGGAGGATTAGGTGTTCGTTACCAGAAAGAAGACGATCCTCCCTCTATTGAAAAATTTGTAGAGAGTATTGCCTCTACCTTGAAAAGCGCTGCCGAAGAAAAAGGGATTTCTATGCCAGAACTTCTTCTGGAGCCAGGTCGTTCTATTGCCTCTGAATCAGGTATTACCCTTTACCGGGTCGGGGCTATCAAAGATATTCCGGGCATCAGGCGTTATGTTTCTGTGGATGGAGGTATGATGGATAACATACGCCCGGCCTTGTATGATGCTCGTTACGAAGCTGCTCTGGCCAATAAAGCTGCTGAAAAGGTCTCTGAAGGAGTTACTATTGCTGGGAAAGCATGTGAGTCAGGCGATATTTTGATAGAGAATGTTCTGCTTCCTCCAGTAGAGAAAAGGGATTTGCTGGCTGTTTTCAGCACTGGTGCTTACTGTTATTCCATGGCAAATAATTATAACCGCAATCCTCGACCGGCAGTAATATTTGTAAAGCAAGGGAGCGCCAGGGTAGTGGCACGGCGGGAGAGTTATGAGGATCTTGTTGCTTTGGATCAATAGCTAAAGATAGCATGGAGGAACATCTTATGGATTTTGTGAAGATGCATGGATTAGGAAACGACTTTATTGTAGTAAATAATATAGAGGAGAATTTAGAGGTAGAGGAAGAGCGCTTACCGGTTCTTGCTGTGGAGTTATGCAATAGGAGCTTTGGCATCGGTGCAGATGGTCTTGCTATTATCACTTCAGCATCGGCAGAAGCGGCATCTTATGGCATGCGCATTTTTAACCCCGATGGAAGTGAGGCAGAGATGTGCGGAAATGCTATACGCTGTCTTTCCAAGTATGCCTGGGAGAGACAGTTGGTGAAAAGTCCTAAATTTCTTTTTGAAACACTTGCAGGCTTGAAAGAGGTAGAAATGCTACCAAGTGGAGATAAGGTAAGGGCTGTAAGAGTCGGGATGGGCGAGCCTATTTTGAATAGTTCAGAAATACCTGTAAGTGGACCATCTCGGAGGGTTATAGATGAAGAAATATTTGCAGAAGGCAAACAGCTTTTCTTTTCCGCTGTCAGTATGGGAAATCCGCATTGTGTTATCTTTGTTCCTTCTTTAGAGGACATTCCCTGGCAAGAGTGGGGGGCTCTGCTAGAAAAAAATCCATTATTTCCTGCAAGAACTAATGTTGAGTTTGTGGAAATATTTTCTCCCCAGCAAATCCGTGTAAAAGTGTGGGAGCGAGGGGCAGGAGCTACACTGGCCTGCGGTACCGGTGCCTGCGCAGTTGTCGTAGCAGGAGTATTAACGGGTCGCCTGGATTCTACAGTAGAGGTTCACCTTCCTGGTGGATTCTTAAAGATACAGTGGGAGGAAGGCGACAATGTTTATATGGAAGGACCCGCTGAAGAGGTTTTTCAAGGAACTGTAAATTTCTTAAAGGGGGAAAAATAAATGGAGCGGACAGCAGAAAGAATCCGTCTTTTACCTAAATATCTTTTTGCAGAGATTGATAAGAAAATCCGGGAAGCACAGGCAAAAGGAGTGGATGTTATTAAGTTGGGCATCGGCGATCCAGATATGCCTACTCCTAATTATATAGTAAAAAAAATGCAGGAGGAGGTAGCTAAGCCTGAAAATCAATGTTATCCTCCAGATGAGGGAGTAAAAGAGTTCAGGGAAGCTATCGCTGATTATTATAAGCGACGATTTGGAGTAAGCCTTGACCCACAAAAAGAGGTGCTCCCCTTGTTGGGTTCCAAGGAGGGTATTGCCCATATTTCTTCTTGTTTTGTAAATCCTGGGGATGTCAACTTGGTGCCTGATCCGGGTTATCCTGTTTATAGCATTGGGACCCTGTTTGCCGGCGGGGTTTCCCAATTAATGCCTTTAAATGAAGATAACAATTTTTTACCTGAACTGCAGAACATTCCGGTAGAAGCAGTGCGCCGCGCTAAATTGATGTTCCTGAATTATCCCAACAACCCTACCGGAGCCGTTGCTACAAAAGATTTTTTTGAAAAAGCTGTCTCTTATGCGGATGATAACAATCTTATTATTTGCCACGATGCTGCCTACAACGAGTTAGCTTTCGACGATTATAAACCCATGAGTATCCTGGAAATTGAAGGAGCAAGGGAACTTGCTATTGAATTCGGCTCTCTTTCGAAGTCTTTTAATATGACCGGATGGCGTATTGGCTATGCTGTAGGCAACTCGATGGCTATAGAAGCCCTATATCGGTTTAAAACAAATATTGATTCAGGTCTTTTCAAAGCGATACAGTTTGCCGGGGTGGAGGCTCTAAGCAGTTCGCTCAGCGAATCATTCATTGAAGAATTGCGAACAATTTACCAGGGCAGAAGGGATGTCGTGGTGAAAGCGCTACAGGAAGCTGGCTGGCCAATAAAAGCACCAAAAGCTACATTTTACGTTTGGGCACCTGTTCCGGCGGGTTTTTCCTCTCAAGAGTTCGTGTCCTACATCCTGGAAGAAACGGGCGTAGTAGTAACTCCAGGTAGGGGGTTTGGCAAACATGGAGAGGGGTTTTTCAGAATTGCCTTGACTGTAAACAAAGAAAGAATGCAGGAAGCCATGGAGCGTTTAAAAAATACTGTTAGATTTGCATAAATTAACTGATATCCATAAGGGCAAACCTTTTTCATGGCTATGTTTTAGAATAGATGGAAAGGAGAGGATTCCATGTCAGGTGGTTATAATGTTGCAATAGTAGGGGCGACCGGGATGGTAGGCAGAGCTTTTATTGAGGTGCTTAAGGAAAGGAATTTCCCTGTTAAATATTGGAAACTGTTAGCTTCGGCTCGTTCTGCTGATACGAAGATCGATGTCGGGGGTGAGATTCATACTATAGAAGAAGCAAAACCCGAAGCTTTCGAAGGAATTGATTTTGCCTTTTTCAGTGCCGGTGGAGATATCAGCAAAGAGTTAGCTCCAGAAGCTGCCAAAAAGGGGGCTGTGGTGGTAGATAATAGCAGTGCTTTTCGTATGAATCCTGATGTTCCCCTAGTAGTTCCCGAAGTTAATCCTAACGCTGTAAATGGTCATAAAGGACTTATCTCCAATCCAAATTGCTCTACTATTCAGATGGTAGTGGCACTGCAGCCTTTGCAAGCTGCTGCAGGACTTAAAAGGGTGGTGGTAGCTACTTATCAGGCGGTCTCTGGAGCAGGTAAGGAGGCGGTAGATGAGTTGATGGAGCAAAGCAGGGCTATTTTGAATGGACAAGAACCAGAAAAAGAGGTTATTCCCTATAAGGGGGCATCCAAACATCACCAGATCGCTTTTAACATGGTCCCTCATATCGATGTTATGGAAGAAAATGGTTATACCAAGGAAGAAATGAAAATGATCAATGAAACCCGAAAAATAATGGATTTGGAAAATCTTCCTCTTACTGTAACTACAGTAAGGGTGCCCGTGTTTAATGGGCATTCGGAGGCGCTGAATGTAGAGCTTAATCAGCCTTTGTCCCCGTTGGAAGCCCGCCAATTATTTTCCGAAGCGCCAGGTGTGGTTGTGATGGATGAAGCCGCGGAATTTCTATATCCAATGCCGGTATGGACTGAAGGAAGGGATGAAGTATTTGTGGGTCGTATCAGGTCCGATGACTCTGTCCCCAATGGCCTAAATTTATGGGTGGTGGCCGATAATATCCGCAAAGGGGCTGCTACGAATTCTGTCCAGATAGCCGAACTGCTTATCTAAAAAAAGCGGTTCACTAAAAATGTGAGAAGGAGTTTTGTATGCCTTTTGAAATAGCTCCTGGTTTGTTAAAAGCCCTTTATCCCCCCCTTTTTTACCAATATGTGAAGGGTGTGGAAAGGGTTTTTCATTTATATAACGGTGATTTTCGGAAAGTGGACTCTTTTCATAAAAGAGCTCTTTTTTTACAGAAAAAAAAGTTTCCCCAGGGCACTACCCAACTCTTGGTGGATTCAGGGAGTAAATCTTTGCAAAATAAAAAGAGGGAAAAGAGGGAGGAAATTGAGGAGCCCTATTATATTATTACCGGTCAGCAACCTGGTATTTTGGGCGGGCCACTTTATGTTGCATATAAGGCTCTGACTGCAATAACACTGGCTGAAGAGATGCAGGAACAGCTAAATATAAATATTCGTCCCTTGTTTTGGGTGGCAGGTGAGGATCACAATATATTTAGTATGACCAGGACTTTTATTCCTCCGCTGAATAAAGGAGGAGCTTTGAGACTTCGCTTTGATCTGGATTCTTTTGGTCCTCCAGCAGGTGCAATAAAGATTCCGCCCCAAAAAATGCAAGAGTTGATTAGCAAACTGGAAAAGCTTACTATAGAGCAAGAAGATGAAGGGGAATATGATCGATCTATCTTGACCATGTTGCAAAAGTGTTCTTTCGCAGAACATACTCTAAGCAGCTGGTTTGTGGCTCTTCTTTCGCACCTTTTTGCTGGACGTGGGCTTTGTTTTGTAGATCCTCTATTAGCCAGTCGTAATAATTTTTATACTGAATTACTGTTACAGGTAGTTGAAGAAGCACCGATTTTTCATTCTCTTATTTCTACTGCTGAAAATGAGATCATTGCCAAAGGTTTTACACCGCAGGTGAGGAGAAGTGGGAAAGAATCTTTTTTAATGATAGTTTGGAAGGGAAAGAGGCAAGTATTGTGGCAAGATGGAGATAATTTTTTTAACTCTAACAAAGATTTTTTTGCTTCTAGTAGGGATTTAAAAAATATTATTAAGGAGAGGCCGGATCTTTTCAGTCCAAACGTTCTGCTGAGACCAGTTTTTCAGGACAGCATGTTTGCCAATCTTGCTTACGTTTGCGGACCAGGAGAGCTTGGTTATATGGCCCAAATCAAGGGAGTTTATGATTATCTAGGATTGAAAATGCCCCTGCTTTATCCCAGGAAGGGAATAACATTGGTTGAGCCAAAGCTGCAAACTCACCTGCAGTATTACGGAGCAGGGGTAGAAGAAGTTGTACTCCAGGCCCGAAGCAAGCCACGAAGGAAAAAAAGCGGAAAAAAGGAAGACCCCCGCTTTGAAATATTACGAGAAAACCTATGGCCGCGGAGCCGTCCCCAGGAAAGAGTTTTTAATATTTTCCCTTATATGATAAGGCACGGGCTCTCTTTCTGGGAAAGTTTTAGCAAGCAGTTTGATTCGTTGCCAGCAGGACATCATCTTTTTTTGTGGGGAGATGGTAGCAAAGATGGAAGTTGATTTTTTAGCCTTTGGTGCGCATCCAGACGGTGTGGAATGTAGGGTGGGGATTAAATGAGGATAGCCATGATTTGTTTCCCCGGGCAAGGAGGTAGCGGTGTTGTTGCTACAGAGTTAGGGAAAGAGTTGTCCCGAAAGGGACACGAAATTCATCTAATATCTTATGAAAAACCGTTTCGCCTTGAAAAAGAAGAAAAGCTCTATTTCCATAAGGTGCAGATGAAAGATTATCCTCTTTTTCCTCATCCACTCTATACTTTGGACCTTTCTGCTAAAATAGCAGATATTTTGCGAAATTACGATTTTCAGATCATCCATTCCCACTATGTAGTTCCAAACTCAATCTCTGCTTATCTGGCAAAGGAAATTTGTGAAAAAAATGCGCCCAAGCTTGTCACAACTATTCATGGAACGGATATTTCTGTTTGGGGGCAGGACTCTCTAATGCAGCCCCTGATCCGCTATGGTCTCGAAAAGAGTGATGCAGTTACCGCTGTTTCTAATAGTTTAAAGGCTGAGGCACAAGAAATCATAAGTGATAAAAACATACAGGTTATCTATAATTTTGTTAATAGGAGTTTTTTTAATTATGGTTATGATGAAACTCTTCGCATGCAATTGGCACCAAACGGAGAAAAAATTATACTTCACGTTTCAAATTTTCGACCTGTAAAAAGGGTGCCAGATCTTTTGAGTGCTTTTGCCCTACTGCTGGAAGATATCCAAGATGTTGTTTTGGTTTTGGTTGGTGATGGAGTGGAGAGAAATATAGCAATGGGGATGGCACGAGATTTAGGAATAGAAGAAAAAGTTTGTTTTGTGGGGAATGTTTCAAATCCGGCTCCCCTTATTGCTGTTTCACATTTTCTGGCGCTTGCTTCGGATAAAGAAAGTTTTGGACTGGTTGCCCTCGAGGCCATGGCTTGCGGTAAGCCTGTGGTGGCCACCAGGACGGGTGGGTTAAGTGAACTTGTAGAGGATGGAAAAACTGGTTTTTTAACCCCTGTGGGTGATGTAACTAAACTACACGCCTCTATGAAGTGGATCTTGCAGAACGAGTCATTATACAAAGACTTAGCCCAAAACTCCAGGGAAAAGGCATCCAGGTTTGCCTCTAATATCATAATTCCATCTTATGAGAGGTTATACACTTCCTTGGTGGACTGAAATGTGTTACAATACTTCCATATTTTCCAGAAGAAAGGGCTAATCTGAAGATAGATGAGGAGCTGGAGCACCATTGATAGCCATCATTGATTACGGTATGGGAAATGTTCAGAGTGTCGCTAATGGTTTTGCCCGATTGGGTTTTGATACTGTTCTGACGGGAGATTTGGAGGTTATAAAAAAAAGTAGTACCCTGGTTTTGCCCGGAGTCGGTGCTTTTGGAAGGGCAGTTGAAGAACTAAAAAAAAAGGGATTATTGGAGCACCTGCAAGAAAGAGAACGGCAAGGGACCTATATTCTGGGTATTTGCCTGGGGTTGCAGTTATTTTTTGAAGAAAGCCAGGAGGATCCTGGCTGGGAGGGGTTGAGTTTTCTTTCAGGGCAAGTTCTGCGTTTTCCGCCAAGTGTTAAGGTTCCTCACATGGGCTGGAACCGGGTTTACCATAATAATGATAACCCTCTTTTTGACGGAATTCCCTCCGGGTGTCATTTTTATTTTGCCCATTCGTTTTACGGGTTTCCAAAAGGAGAAGAAAAATTTTTAGCTCGCTGCAGCTATGGTGTTGGATTTCCAGCAGCGCTAAAGAAGAAGAATGTTTATGGTCTGCAATTTCATCCGGAGAAAAGCGGTGAATGGGGTTTAAAAGTGTTGCTAAATTTTGGGAGGATGATTTCAGGTGCAGGTAATACCAGCCATTGATCTCCACCGCAAAAAGTGTGTTCGCCTTTTAAGAGGTGATCGGGACCAAGAAACTATTTATAGCCAAAATCCGGTCGAGGTTGCCAAACGATGGGAGGCAGAAGGTGCTTCACGTTTACATCTGGTTGACCTGGACGGGGCTTTCGAAGGAAAGCCTGTTAATTCTACTGTTATCTCTGAGATTGTTTCTGCTGTTGAAGTTCCGGTGCAGTTAGGGGGAGGCATTCGTAGCAAGATGCTTGTCAAGAACGCACTTGATCTAGGTGTTTCCAGGGTGATCTTAGGCACGATAGCTGTGGAGAATCCTTCCCTGGTTAAAGAAATGGTGAATGCTTATGGAGATAGCATTGTTGTTGGTATAGATGCCAGGGATGGAATTGTTGCTGTTAAAGGTTGGGTAGAGGGTTCAGGAAAAAAGGCGGTGGAATTTGCACTGGAAATGCAAGAGTGCGGGGTGAGTGAAATAATATATACAGACATTTCCCGAGACGGTTCTCTGGAAGGTCCCAACTTGGCTGCCTTACGGGAAATGTTGTCTGCTCTTTACATTCCT
This sequence comes from uncultured Desulfovibrionaceae bacterium, assembly GCA_964567295.1. Taxonomy (GTDB): domain Bacteria; phylum Bacillota; class Dethiobacteria; order DTU022; family UBA8154; genus SLJK01. Next base: position 30,686 of record CAZMLU010000007.1, on the reverse strand, counting down.
GTGATAGCTTCTGGAGGCGTCTCTTCTCTGGAGGATCTGCGCCAGCTGAAGATGATAGAAAAAAAGGGGATCAGCGGTGTTATTGTGGGGCAGGCCCTTTATACAGGGCAATTTACTTTAAAAGATGCTATAATAGAGGTAATAGATGGAGAGTATTGAGTGTATGACTGGAGGATATATAAATGTTGGCTAAAAGAATTGTTCCATGCCTGGATGTGAAGGACGGCAGGGTTGTGAAAGGTGTAAAATTTGTTGATTTGAAAGATACGGGAGATCCCGTGGAACTGGCAAGTTTTTATGACAAGGAGGGAGCGGATGAGCTGGTATTCCTGGATATTACTGCTTCTTATGAGGGAAGAGAAACCATGATAGATGTGGCCAGGAGAACAGCTCAAGAGGTATTTATTCCTTTTATAGTGGGCGGAGGTATTGGTACCATAGACCAGATTCGCGCTGTTCTTAAAGCGGGCGCGGATAAAATATCCCTTAATACTCCTGCTGTAGAGAATCCTGATCTTATCACAAAAGGAGCCAGGATATTCGGCAGTCAGTGCATGGTTGTAGCTATTGATGCTTGTTGGAATGAGGAGATGGGAGAGTGGGAAGTTTATACCCATGGTGGAAGAAAAGCAACACGGATGTCGGCCTTGAAATGGGCTTCTAGAGTAGAGGAACTTGGTGCGGGAGAGATTCTTTTGACCAGTATGGATGCTGATGGTGGAAAGGATGGATACGATATTTCATTGACCCGGGCCGTGGCAGAAAAGATAAACATTCCTGTGATAGCTTCTGGAGGTGCCGGAAAGCTTGAGCATTTTGCTGAAGTCTTAACTGAAGGGAAAGCTGATGCTGCCTTAGCCGCTTCTGTTTTTCATTTCAGGCAGTTTTCATTGCAAGAAGTCAAAAATTACCTGCAAGAGCAGGGAGTGGAGGTGCGTTTAAACTAAATGTTAGGAGAACTTGCTTTTGAAAAGTACGAACTGTTGCCGGCTATTATTCAAGATCATGCCAACGGTGACGTGCTTATGTTGGCTTATATGAACAGGGAATCTTTACAAAAAACATTGGAAACAGGATTAACCTGGTTTTGGAGCCGCAGTAGAGAAAAATATTGGCAGAAGGGAGAGTCCTCTGGTAATATCCAGAAGGTGCAGGAGATCTTGTATGACTGTGATGCCGATACCTTGCTGGTAAAAGTTAAACAGACGGGACCTGCCTGTCATACCGGGGAGAGAAGCTGTTTTTACCGTTCCCTTTACCCACAAAAAGAGGTAGAATAATAAAATTGTGATTCTAAGGAATTTGTGAACATGAATATTGAGGAAGAAAAGCAAATATATGATTGCTATGAAGTAGAGACAGACTTAGGTTTAATCCTCCTTTATTATAATGAGGATGGTATATACAAGCTTATTCTTCCTTCTGAAGTAGACGGGAACAGGATTAAATCAAATATCAGGAATTACAAATTTCCTTGGCCTGACCTTGAGAACGAATTACAGGTATTTTGTCAAGGCCAAAAAATACGTAATACTTACCCGCTTGTCACTAAAAATTACTCAAAGTGGACAAAAAAAGTGTTGCAGGTTGTCGGAAATATCCCTTACGGAGAAACCCTTAGTTATAAGCAGGTGGCTGAACAGCTGGGTAAACCGGCTGCTGCCAGGGCTGTGGGCCAGGCATTGTCCTGTAACCGTACTCCTATTCTTATTCCTTGCCACCGCGTAGTGGGGCAAAAGGGCGATCTGGTGGGATTTGGGCCTGGCCTTTTATGGAAACAAAGGCTTTTGGAGTTGGAACGAAAGGTGATATAAAAGTGCAAAAAAAAGGAACTGGATCAGGTCGGATTATCCTGGAAAACATTGAAAACCATCCCCTGGTAACAGCGTATATCCGCAGGGCGGATGATAATTTAAGTGCGTTGGGATATACAGAACACGGTTTTCGACATACCGATATGGTGGCAAATACCTCTTTCAGGATTGTATCAAAATTGGGATATTCGGAGCGGGATGCAGAGCTCGCTGCCATAGCGGGTTATTTGCATGATATTGGAAATGTGATTGAACGTACGCACCATTACACCATCGGTGCACTCATTTCTATGAATATTTTGAGGGAACTGGAAATGGAGGAGAGTGAAATAGCAGAGGTGGTATCTGCCATTGGCAATCATGACGAACAGAGTGGCTACCCTGTTAGTATTATTTCTGCAGCTACTATTCTGGCGGATAAATCTGACGTTCACAGGACCAGGGTGAGAAATCCCGATCATACTCGTTTTGATATTCACGACAGGGTTAATTATGCTGTAGAGAATTCCATTTTACAGTTGAATCCAGAGAGTCGAATTATTACTTTAAATATTAAGATTGACATTGAATTAAGCCATGTTATGGAGTACTTCGAAATTTTTTTGGACAGAATGGTATTGTGCCGGCGTGCCGCAAATTTTTTAGAGGCCCGGTTTTCTCTGGTAATTAATGAAACACAGCTTCTTTAACAATGGGTTCTGTTTTGTCTGATGCATGGATGATTTTTTTTGAATTATATTTATAGTACGTTCCATTTAAATATAAGCGTTCAAGAAAAGTATTTTTAGTAGGAGGTATTAATTTGGCCCTGAAAACACGTACTCGGGGGTATATATTCTTTATAATTATTTCTGTTATCCTGGTAGCGGCTTCTTCTCTTTACCTGTTGAACTGGGAGAGGTTTCTAAATAAAGGCCTGGACCTGGAAGGAGGGGTCTATGTGCTGTTAGAAGCTGAAACAACAGGGGACGCAGAAACAGACCGCGATGCTGTAGAACGTGCCATGACCATTATCCGCAACAGGATAGATGAATTGGGTGTTACAGAGCCGGTTTTACAGCGTGAAGGAGACAGGAGAATACGAATCGAACTTCCGGGAGTTGATGATCAGGAACAGGCCATGGAGATCATTGGTAGAACCGCCATGCTTACCTTCCAAAGCCCTGACGATGAAGTCCTGTTGACCGGTGCCAACCTGGATACTGCCCATTTTACCCGTGGACAGCATAACGAACCCATAGTTTCCTTGGAATTTGATAGCGAGGGGGCGCAAATGTTTGCTGAGGCTACCCAGCAACACCTTAATGAGCCCATTTCTATATACCTTGACGATGAACTGGTTTCAGCTCCCATGGTACAGAATGTTATAACTGATGGGAACGCAGTTATAACAGGCATTCCAAGTGCCGAGGAAGCTAATCATATTGCCATGCTTCTTCGCTCAGGGGCCCTTCCCGTTGATTTAGCAGAATTAGAAACACGTTCTATCGGCCCTCTTCTGGGAGAAAATGCCCTTGACCTGAGTTTTACGGCTGGTATGGTTGGGCTTTTACTGGTATTGGTTTTTATGGTCATTGCCTACCGCTTCGCGGGCCTGGTTGCAGACATTACCCTGGTGGTTTACCTGGCCCTGGTTTTTTTGTTGCTTTCCTTGTTGAATGCTACCATTACCCTGCCTGGATTAGCTGCTCTTATTCTATCTATTGGTATGGCCGTGGATGCCAATGTTCTCATCTTTGAACGTATTAAAGAGGAGATAAGAGATGGAAAAACAATGCTTACTGCTATAAATTCTGGTTTCGAGAGGGCTTTTCGGGCTATTTTGGACGCCAATATTACCACCGTTATAGCGGCCCTGGTGCTTTTATTTGTTGCTAGCGGTCCTGTGCGCGGTTTTGCTGTTGTTCTTTTGATTGGGATTATCTGCAGCTTGCTATCCGCCCTGATTTTGACCAAGTTTTTACTACGCTTGGCAGCACGTTCAAAGATGATTAAGAGCTCTAAATACCTGGGTATTGAGGAGGTTTAGGTATGTTTCGTCCTAATTTCCCTTTTTTGAAGTATAGAAAAACTGCATTTTTGCTCTCTGGTGCATTAATTGTAGTTGGGATCGTATCATTCCTTTTTCAAGGCCTGAACTTGGGAATTGATTTTACCGGCGGAACTGTTCTGCATCTTGATCTTCAGGAAGAATACCGTATGGAAGAAGTGCGGGAAGTACTTTCCCCATTTGAGCTGGAAGGGACCCCTTTGCAAAGAGCAGGGCGTAATGATACGGGAGAAGGAACCGAGGTAATTATCAAGGCTCCAACCTTGAAAAGTGAGGTGCGAGAGGAGATAATCGGATCGTTTCTCCAAAACTGGCCACAGATGACTACAGAAGATGTTCTGCGGGAGGAAAAGGTGGGGGCAGTAATCGGGGAGGAACTTACTAGAGAAGCCTTTATGGCACTTTTAATTGCCTTTGCTGGTATGGTATTATATATCACTCTGCGTTTTGAATCGAGATTTGCGTTAGCTGGTATAGCAGCGCTTTTACACGATGCTTTTATCATACTGACGCTCTTTTCTCTTTTCAGGTTGGAGATTAACAGTCCCTTTATCGCGGCTATATTGACTATAGTTGGATATTCAATCAATGATACTATCGTTGTTTTTGACCGCATTAGGGAGAATATTGGTAAATATTGGCATAAAAAAGGAAAAGATGAAATTGTTAACGATAGCATTAATGAAAATCTAGTAAGATCCGTTAATACCTCTTTAACCACTTTGATAGTTCTTTTCTCCCTTTTTGTAGCTTTTAACTATTTTGTTGGCACTATTGATCTAAAAGTATTTGCCTTTGCTTTGATTGCAGGAGTGATCGTCGGCACTTATTCTTCCATCTTTATTGCTAGCCCATTATGGCTTTTTCTTGACGCCGGAAAGGAAAAAAAGAAGAATGAGCTGCCCCAGGAAGTGTTAACGAATAATATTGAAAAGCAAGAATAACAATCTTTGATGACGAAATAGAAATGAGAATTGTAATGATTTACGGTTGAGTTTTTTCATAAAACTTTAAAAATATTTTAGGGGGGGGGTAATTGATGAATCAATTCGGAGTTATACTGGCCCTTCTATTTAGTATGATTATTGCTTTGTTTGCTATTGCTAACAATCAGCCGATAGAGGTTAATTATCTTTATGGGAGAGCAGAAGTTTCAGCAGTAATTGTTATCCTTGGAGCAGCTATTTTGGGCGCCTTGGTTATTTTTTTACTCAATCTTTTTCGGCAGTTCAGAACAGGGTTTCAAATACGGAGCCTTCGCCAGGAAATAGCTAGCTTGCAAGATAAGTTTCAGGAAGTTGAGGCTGAGCGAGACAGTCTGCTGGTCCAGTTAGGGCAGCTGCAGGAAAGTGGGGAAGAAGCCTCTCGAGATGTAGCTTTCGAAAGTGATCTCGTAAATTCTGGTGAGCTTACCCAGGCAGAATCCAACTCAGAAGCGGAATTGCATAGAGAAGCTTCTTATCAAGAGGAGTTTTTACCCGAAACGCAACCTGAAAAAACTAATGGTTTCCCTGCGGAAGAACCTGAGAAAAAGGAAGACGATGACAGTTGAATAGTCCAAATCAGCCAAGAATAATCTCAGAACCGGTATGGGAAATGTGCCAGCAAGATCCGTTCTGGAGCTGCGAGATGTCAAGAAAGCTTAATATTCCGAGACCCATTGCCCAGGTTTTACTCAACAGGGGGATAACTTCTTTTGAAGAGGGAGAAAGGTTTTTGAACCCCTCACTGGAGCATCTTCATTCTCCCTTTGAGATGAAAGATATGGAATATGCTGCAAGGGTTTTGGCGGATGCTCTTGAAAAAGGCGAGAAAATAGCAATTTATGGTGATTATGATGTAGATGGTGTTACAGCTACCTCCCTTATATATCTTTTGCTGCAGCGTTTAGGGGGCGATATTCTTTTCTATATTCCCAATCGCTGGGACGACGGTTACGGGATTAACAGGGAGGCGCTTTTAAGTTTAAAAGAAAAAGGTGCTTCTTTGATACTAACAGTGGATTGCGGTATTAAAGCAGTGGAAGAAATAAGCTATGCTACCCGGCTGGGCTTGAATGTTATCATAACAGATCACCACCGTCCTTCAGAAGAACTGCCACCAGCCAGCGCCGTGGTTAATCCCTGGAGAAAAGATTGTGATTATCCTTTCAAAGAGCTCTGTGGAACAGGAGTTGCTTTTAAACTTGCCCAAGCACTTTTGCATTTGCTGGAGAAGGAAAGCGATATATGGGAATACCTTTACCTGGTTGCTCTGGCTACAGTGGCAGATGTAGTACCGTTACAAAATGAGAACCGTATATTAGTAGCCCATGGCCTTAAGCAGATGCAAAAAAGCCTGCAGCCTGGTTTAAAGGCTCTTTTTGCTGCGGTGGGTCTTGAGCCAAAAAATGTGACCTCCGAAGAGATAGCTTTTGTTATCGCTCCAAAGCTTAATGCTGCTGGTCGAATGGGAGATGCTTCTCGGTCTTTACATCTTTTGCTGGAAACAAAAGATGATGCGGCCCTGGCAATAGCTTCAGAACTACTTCGGACTAATTCCCAGCGCCAGGCAGTTGAGGCGAAGATTTTCGAGGAAGCGTGTTGCATGGTGGACGAAGAATATAATATGGAGAAAGGACCGTTTATTTTGGTGCTGGCCAGAAAAGGTTGGCATCAGGGCGTTTTAGGAGTGGTCGCTAGCAAAATGGCGGAAAGGTATCGTTGCCCTACTATTATGCTTTCTTTGGAGGAGGGCATGGGGAAAGGATCTGGCAGAAGTTTTGGCGGGTTCGACTTGCTTGAGGCTTTGAAAGATTGCGGTTCATTACTTTTTAGGTTCGGGGGGCATGCTGCAGCTGTGGGACTAACTATCACGGAAGAATGTATCTTTCCTCTACGTGAAAAGATTGCCTATCTAGCAAAGGATTTTTTTAGCCATAGAAGACCCGTTGCGGATTTCCATGTTGATGCTTTCTTAACTCCCGATGAAATTGATTTCCAACTAGTATATTGCATAGAAGCGCTACAGCCCTTTGGATATGGTCATCCCTCTCCTCTCTTTTGCGGAGAGGAATGGTTTCTGGAGGACAAAAAAGAAGTAGGCCAAGAGGGAAGACATCTCCAGTTGTTACTAAGTAAAGGAGAATATTTATTTCCTGCCATAAGTTTTAATGGTAAAAGAATGTTCCCTCAATTGGAAAAATACAGCCTGGTTTCCCCATTTTTCAACCTCTCCTTTAACCGCTGGAGGGGAGAAGAGAAATTGCAGCTGTTAATTCAGGGTATTCGGTGTTGTGATGAGTTTGAAAAGGAAGGTATTTTTTTGGTGGACCGCAGGGGGTTACAATATAAACAGCAATACCTTAAGGAACTAATTGGAAGGGATGAAGGTATACTTGTATTTATTAATACCCTCAAACAGATGGAGAGAATCAAAAAAATTTTTCCCGGCAGGAGAAATCTTTTATTTAGCCACCAGGGAAGTTTTTCTACCGAAGAGTATAAAGGAAAGATAAAGCACCTGCTTTTATATGATCTTCCTCTTCAGTTTATCAGGTTGAAGGATCTTGTTTCCTTTCTTGAGAATAATAGTGAGTCTGGTAAAATAGCTGTGCATTTGCTATATGGGAAGGAAAAGTTTCGTGAAAATTATACTCTTTTGCAGGCAACTGTTCCATCTGCCGCTGTTTTAGAGCAGGTTTTACATTTTTTACGTGAGATGACTGCTTCTAACAGTTTAACTCTGAAAACTGCCAGGGAAAATCTTTTGCAGGTGCTTCCATTTCAAACTACCAGGACCTTGTTAGAAAAAAGCATGGGTATTCTTAGAGACGCTGAGTATCTTGAGATATCCGATGAAAAACTTCGTGTCAAGAACAATGATAAGGAAAGTTTCTGTATTATTCTTGAAAATCTGTGGAGGATACAGAGCTTTTCAAACGAAAAAAATTTATGGAGAGAAACCCTAAATTGGCAGAAATATTTGTTGGAGGCAGAAGGAGAAGTGATTCTTGATTGTTTAAAAGATTCGTAAAACAACTTGAGCTTCTCCCCACTTTCTTAGTATCTATGTTTGTTTTCAGGAGGTTTTAGAAAATGAGCCTGCAGCAACTTAAGAAGTCCTTCCAAAGCTATAATGAAAATAAAGAAGACTGGAACTTAATCCGTAAGGCTCACGGATTTGCTCTGAATGCTCATGCCGGTCAAAAAAGGGTTTCCGGAGATTCTTATATTACGCATCCCATAGGAGTTGCCAATATTCTGGCCGAACTGGAATTGGACCTGGTGACAATTATTACCGGTCTGCTTCATGATGTGCTGGAAGATACCTCGGTAACCTACGATGAAATAGAACAGGAATTTGGCGACGAAGTTGCTTCCCTTGTAAATGGGGTTACCAAATTGAGTAGTATGGAGTTTCGTTCGAAAGAAGAGCATCAGGCGGAAACATGGCGAAAAATGTTTGTAGCTATGGCACGTGACATTCGGGTAATCCTGGTAAAACTAGCGGACCGTACTCATAATATGCGCACACTGCGTCACCTCAATAGTGCTAAAAGAAAAGAAACATCCAAGGAGACCTTGGATATTTATGCTCCTCTTGCTCATAGATTGGGGATTTATAAGATTAAGTGGGAACTAGAGGATCTGGCTTTCCGATATTTGAATGAAAAAGAGTATTATAACCTGGTTGACAAATTGGCGAAAAAGCGCAAGGAAAGAGAAGAATTTATCAATGAAATGATTAATGATTTGCAAGAAGGGATAGAAGAGGCAGGAATAAGGGCGGAGATTAGTGGTCGTCCTAAAAACATTTATAGTATTTACAATAAGATGAAAGAGCAGGGCAAGAATTTTGAAGAAATCTATGATTTGATTGCCATTCGAGTTCTAGTTGATAATGTTAAAGACTGTTATGGCGCTCTGGGGGTTGTCCACTCTCTTTGGAGGCCTATTCCTGGAGAGTTTAATGATTATATCGCAATGCCTAAACCTAATATGTATCAGTCTTTGCATACTACTGTGGTATGCGCTGAAAACGAACTTATGGAGGTTCAGATTCGCACCTGGGAGATGCACCGCACATCTGAATACGGAATTGCTGCCCACTGGCGATATAAAGAAAAGGTGAGGGATGACAGGGAATTTGAAGAAAAACTTTCATGGCTACGTCAATTACTGGAATGGCAGCAAGACATGAAGGATGCCCATGAATTTATGGAACACTTGAAAATCGATCTTTTTACTGATGAAGTGTTTGTTTTTACTCCCAGGGGCGATGTCATCGATCTTCCTTCTGGGGCTGTTCCTATTGATTTTGCGTACAAGATCCATACTGATATCGGTAATCATTGTGTAGGGGCCAAGGTGAATGGACGCATTGTTCCCCTGGATTATAAATTAAAGACTGGAGATATAGTAGAGATAATCACCAGCAAAAATGGGTTTCCCAGCCGAGATTGGCTTAAGATAGCTATTTCTTCCCAGGCCAAGAGCAAAATCAGGAACTGGTTTAAGAAGGAACGAAGAGACGAAAATATTGCCAAGGGCAAAGATGCTCTGGAAAGAGATATCCGGAGGTTACGGTTGGAACCTCGCTTGTTACTTAAGAACCCGCTGTTGGAAGAGGTGGGTAGAAAGTTTAACCTCCTTTCTCCCGACGATGTTTATGCTGCAGTAGGTTACGGGGGCGTTTCTTCCCAACAGATAATTTCTAAGTTGCAAGAAGAATATCACAAGCATTTTGGAGAAGACAGGGCGCAGAAACCGCCGGTAGAATTAAAGCCTTGGACGGGTGCGGCAAAGGCTGCCCAAGGTGTTAGGGTTGAGGGCATAGATAACCTGTTGGTTCGTTTCTCTAAGTGTTGCAATCCGCTTCCTGGTGATGAGATAGTTGGTTTTGTTACAAGGGGAAGAGGGGTTTCCATACACCGCCGGGATTGTATCAACATTGCAAATTTAAGACGAGACGATGCGCGGTTTTTAAGTGTTTATTGGGATACTGAAAATGCAGCTTCTTACCCGGTAGAGATTGAAGTAACCGGTATGGATCGTCCCAATCTTTTAGCGGACGTACTGCACGCCGTTAGTGAGAGTAAGGTAAACATCTCTGCAGTAAACGCGCGAACTACCAAGGACAAGATTAGCGTTTTACATTTAACCTTTGTGGTTAGAGATTTGGAGCATTTAGAATATATTATGAATAAGGTTAAGCAGGTCAAGGATATTTTTTCAGCAATTCGCTTCACAGGGAGCAGTGGGACTTCCAAAGAGAAAAAAGCACCTTGATTACCCTTACTTTGTCCAGAGAAAGGCTGGTGCAAAAATGCGGGCTGTGGTTCAAAGAGCAGGCCCTTCTTCTGTATTGGTAGAAGGAGAAACAGTGGGGAAAATTAAAAAAGGGCTTGTTGTTTTTTTGGGTGTGGGAGGAGATGATGAAGAAAAAGACTGCAAGTATATAAATGATAAAATTATAGGTTTACGCATTTTTGAAGATGAGGAAGGGAAAATGAACCTTTCTTTAAAAGATGTTGGTGGAGAAATACTATGTATTTCTCAATTCACACTCTACGGGGATTGCAGGAAAGGCAGGCGCCCTAGCTTTATTGCTGCCGCTCCTCCTGATAATGCAGCCAGGCTTTATGAAAGGCTTTGCGAGATGTTAAGGGGTGAAGGGGTAGGGGTGGCAACGGGTACTTTTCAGACCTATATGCAGGTAGAGATAACCAATGACGGTCCGGTTACGATTTTACTGGATAGTGAGAAAGGTTTTTAGCATTAGGAAAGCACATAATTTAAAAGAGCAGAACTTGTTTCTATCTTCGATATAGTTAGGAGTCTTTTAGTTGACAACGGAAAGCTCATTAGCTAAAATCACTTTGTATATTTCCATGTTTGTCGAAAAAATCCGCAGGGGGTGTAAAAATGAAATATAAGGCTCCACGCGGTACCCGCGATCTGTTGCCAGAGGAATCCAAAAGATGGCATTTTGTGGAAAACAGATTTAAAGAGCTATGTGATATTTATGGTTTTTCAGAGATACGCACCCCGATTTTTGAAGAAACAGACCTTTTTATACGCAGTATGGGTGAAGAGACTGATGTAGTGAAAAAGGAGATGTACATTTTTAAAGACCAGGCCGGAAGAGAACAGGCACTAAGGCCTGAAGGTACTGCAGGTGTTGTTCGTGCTTTTATTGAGCATAGCATTCATAATGAATCCCAGCCGGTAAAGCTCTATTATTATGGCCCTATGTTCCGTTATGATCGTCCCCAGGCAGGTAGACAGAGGCAATTTTACCAAATGGGTATAGAAATATTTGGGACGAAAGATCCTGCCGTAGATGTAGAAGTAATAAAATTTTCGCAGGATTTTTTTCAGGGATTGGGATTTTCTGATTTGCAACTCCAGATAAACAGTACTGGGTGCAGTGACTGCAGAAAAGAATATTTAAATAAGTTGGAGATTTATATTGGTTCGAGACTTTCCCTTCTCTGTAATGATTGCCAGGAAAGGTCACGCCTAAACCCGCTTCGTTTGTTGGATTGTAAAGAAGCTAACTGCCGAGAAGAAATGGAATATGCTCCGCGAATTAATGATCATCTCTGTTCTTTATGCCGCAATCATTTCGAAGAGGTTTTATTTCTTTTAGATTCTCTGGAAGTGCCATATAACGTTGATCACCAATTGGTTAGGGGGCTGGATTATTACTCAAATACAGCTTTTGAGTTTCATTCCTCTACTCTTGGAGCCCAAAATTCTTTGGGCGGAGGGGGGCGTTACGACAACCTTGTTGAAGTATGTGGCGGGCCTGCCACTCCTGGAGTGGGAATGGCTGTTGGGGTAGAAAGAATCGTATTGACTATGGAAAAAGAAGCTCTTTTCTCTGAAGAGCTGCCTGCGGAAGGAATATTCGTTGCAGTTGGGGAACAAGATGTGTTCCCATTACGTCGTGAAGCATTGCTTTTATTGAACTTTTTTAGAGGGGAAGGTATTGTGAGCGATACTGATTATTTGGGTCGCAGCCTGAAAGCCCAGATGAAATTTGCTAACAAAAACAATTACCGTTACGTGCTTATTTTAGGAGGGAAGGAATTTTCAGAAGGGACGTTGAAAGTAAGGGATATGTCAAAGGGTGAACAGATAGAACTTCCTCGTTCCGAGGCGTTAGAATTATTGGTAAAAAATTGTGGCAAATGATTTGCCGGGAAGGGGTTTCCGGGTCTTTTGCTCCGGATAAAATATTTTATGCGTTTAAAAAGAACAATTTACTGTGCGGAATTATCCCGAAGTAATATTACAGAAACTGTTGTGCTGACCGGGTGGGTTGAAAGTATAAGGGACCATGGGAGTCTTATATTTATTGATCTCAGGGATCGTTCTGGTATTGTGCAGCTGGTGTTTGACTATCAGAAAAGCACTTCTTTTTTTAATCAGGCAAAAAACCTGCGCCCGGAATATGTTCTTGCTGTAAGCGGGGAGGTACTTATGCGTTCCATAGAAACAGTTAACCCGAATATTGATAGCGGTGATGTCGAGGTTGTTGTAGATGACATGGAAGTCCTGAACACCTCAGAGGTTCCCCCTTTCTATATTGAGGATGGAATCGATACGGATGAGAACCTGCGTCTGCGATACCGCTTTCTAGATCTGAGGCGGCCTGAAATGCGGCACCTATTGGAAATGCGCCACAAGACTATGATGGCTGCCCGTGAATACCTGGATAAACAAGGTTTTTGGGAGATTGAGACTCCTGTGTTAACCCGTAGTACACCAGAAGGTGCCCGGGATTACCTGGTGCCGAGTCGCACAACCCCAGGAAGTTTTTTTGCACTTCCTCAGTCTCCACAATTATTTAAGCAACTGCTCATGGTCTCCGGAGTGGAAAAATACTTTCAGATTACTCGCTGCTTCAGAGATGAAGATCTAAGAGCAGATCGCCAGCCAGAATTTACCCAGATTGATTTAGAAATGTCTTTTTGTTCCAGGGAAGAAGTTATGAATCTTGTTGAGGGTTTTGTCTATGCCCTTTTTGGTAAAGTCTTAAAGAAAGAGATTGATGTTCCGTTTCCAGTTATTTCTTACAATGAAGCCATGGAAAGATTCGGCACGGACCGCCCAGATAATCGATTTGAAATGGAGATAAAGGACGTTTCTTCAATTGCTTTACAGTCAGAGTTTAAAGTGTTTCGCTCTGTAGTAAAAGAAGGAGGAGTCGTCAAAGGTTTAAATGCCAAAGGTGCTGGAGGGTTCAGTCGTAAGGAGCTTGACGATTTAACCTCAATGGTCCAGTCCTGGGGAACCGGTGGCCTGGCATGGATGATTGTTACAGAAGAGGGCTTTAAAACTCCTATAGCCAAATTTTTTAGTCCCGAGCAGCTATCCGAAATCAAGGAAAAGATGGAAGGGAAACCCGGGGATTTGCTGCTTTTTGTGGGGGATGAATGGGAAAATACCTTAAAAATACTTGGAAGGCTTCGGCTTCATATGGCCCAACTCTTGGATATAGTTCAAAAAAAAGATTGTTTTCTCTGGGTAATAAATTTTCCCCTGGTTTCCTATGATACGGCAGAAAAACGCTATTATTCCAACCACCATCCTTTCACTGCACCTTTGGAGAGCGATGTTTCATTACTTGAGAATGATCCCTCAAAGGTGCGCTCTTTAGCTTATGACCTTGTTTATAATGGAGTAGAGATCGCTGGAGGTAGTATCCGTATTCATAAACGTGATATACAGGAGAAAATATTTTCTATGTTGGGGATTACGAATGAAGAAGCCCAGGAAAAATTTGGGTTTCTTTTGACTGCTTTTCAGTATGGAGCACCTCCTCACGGTGGAATAGCTGTCGGTTTCGATCGCTTGTTGATGCTTATGGCCGGAAGAGCAAGCATCAGAGATGTTATCCCCTTTCCCAAGACTGCTACGGGAACATGCCTGCTTACTGGAGCACCGGCTCCTGTTTCTCAAAAGCAGCTTGAGGAACTGCATATATCCCTGGTCCAGAAGGATGGCAAAGATAAACAAGAAAAGGAAACGCTTGCTGCTTTTGAGAAGGATGATATCTAGTTAACTGTAGTTTGATTTTAGAATCAAGAGGGGTATTTAGTGCTTGCAAAGGGAGTATTTCTGTGCTATCATAATATTGCAAAAAAACATAAAAAATTTACCCTGCTGTGCACGTGATTACCCGTATAAGTTTTGAGCTAACACTAATGAAACGGGAGCCTAACTTTACTTGTAGCGCAGATGCCCCTTTAGGGGACCTGTAAAGCAAGTAAGAGGGCACCCACCTGTAGAGGGAGAAGTTCAAAACAGCGGCCCACGGCATGGTGGGGTTATTTTATTTGGGAAAGAAATTTTTTACAAGATTATTTAACTTATAAAAACAAAATGATATACTTTAAGCATTGACGGTATCAAGGGGGTGAAGGGCTTGCCGATCCAGGAAATTTTGCAAAAGATCATTAAACAGTTACAAGAAGGTGTTCATCCCAGCGATCTCGCGGAGCATATTGATGAATTAAAAGAAGAGCAAAAAAAAGAACTTTTTAACCTCCTTTCGGACGAAGAAGCTGCGCTTATCATTCAGGAAATGGATGCTTTTGATCAAGTATCTCTGCTGAGAATTTTGACTAAGCACCGTGCTTCGGCTATCCTCAGGGAGATGGCTATAGATGATGCAGCAGATCTTATAGGTGACCTCCCCGAGGAAGAAGCAAAAGAACTTCTCGCTCTTATTGAGGAAGAAGCTGGAGAGATCAGAGGGCTGCTCAAATACCCTGAAGATACAGCCGGCGGCATTATGACTACTGACTTTATTTCTCTGCCGGATGATATCCCTGTGGAAGAGGCAATTACTCGCTTGCGAGAAGTTGCGCCTGAAGCAGAAATTGTTTATTATGTGTATGTTGTAGATGCGCAAACCAGGCTGAAGGGGGTCGTTTCTCTTCGTGATCTTATTGCGGCGGAAGATGGGACACCTTTGCATGAAGTAATGTTTGAAAATGTGATCAGTGTTTCTGCTCACATGGATCAGGAAGAAGTAGCAAGGGTTGTGTCCAGGTATGATCTTCTAGCGGTTCCTGTTGTTGACGAAAAGGAGCACATGCTTGGAATAATTACAGTTGACGATATCCTGGACGTTATAGAAGAGGAAGCCACAGAGGATATTTATCGGATGGCTGGGACCGGTGAGGTCCAGAGGGTTGATATTCTTGATGCATCAGCTTTTCAAATGGCTCGGAAGAGGTTGCCATGGTTATTCATAAGCCTTATTGGAGGGCTGATTTCCGGAAGTGTGATCGGGGTTTTCGAAGCGACCCTAGAGGCCATAGTATTCTTGGCTGTTTTTATTCCTGTAATAATGGACATGGGAGGCAATGTGGGAACCCAGTCTTCCACCCTTTTTGTCAGGGGGTTGGCAACAGGGGAAATAGAAGTAAACCACGTCTGGAGCTATTTTTTTCGTGAAATGAAGGTTGGTATAACCATTGGAGTAACAAACGGCATCATTATCGCTTTAGCAGCATCTATCTGGAGAGGTGTTCCCTTGTTAGGTGTAGTTGTAGGTATTGCAATGTTTGCGACTATCACTCTTGCTGCTGCTATTGGGACTTTGGTTCCGATCATCTTTAATCGCTTTGGAGTAGATCCTGCTCTTTCGGCCGGCCCTTTTGTGACCAGCATAAAGGATGTTACAGGGCTTCTAATTTATTTCTGGATTGCCACCACTTTCCTTGATTATCTTGTTTAAATGTTAAGGGGAGTTAGACAAGCTAAAAAAGCTTGCTTTGACAAGCAATTTCTATAATTAAAAAAGAGCGGGGTTTGTATATAAACCCCGCTCTTTTTTAATTATAGATCATTAATTTATAAATTTTTTTAATATTTTTTTAATATTTTAGCAGGATTTTTAAAAAAGGGGTTGAATATATATAAAAAGTGGTTTAAAGTGGTACAAAGTGGTGGAATAAAAGAAGATTAATTGCACGGGTGGGGTAGAAAAATGTTCATCGGAGAATATTTTCATACACTTGATAAAAAGGGGCGGGTAATTGTGCCGGTCCGTTTTAGGGAAGAATTGGGCGATGAATTTATTATTACCCGTGGATTGGACAACTGCCTTTTTTTATACCATACCCGCGAATGGGCAAAGTTGGAAAACAAGCTTAAGGATCTTCCCTTTACGAAGGCAGAAGCCCGTGCTTTTATGAGAATGTTCTTTTCCGGGGCTTCAGAGGTAGAGGTAGATAAGCAGAAACGCATTCTCATTCCACCTCCTCTAAGAGAGCATTCAGGTCTAATAAAAGATATTGTTTTTATCGGAGTTTCCAATAGAGCCGAGATATGGAGCCTGGAAAACTGGGAAAAATATAGTAAGAGCTCTGAACTATCTTTTGAACAGGTTGCAGAGAAGATGATGGATTTTAATTTATAATGACAGGAGAAAAATGGATTACTCAGCTAAGGACGATAATTACGGCCATACACCTGTTATGGTGCAAGAAACATTGCATTATTTACAGCCTGCACCCGGTAAAATCATTGTTGATGCTACGTTGGGAACAGGAGGGCATACTGAGAATTTACTGAAAGGGATGGTTGGCAAAGGACTGGTTATCGGCATTGATTGCGACAGTTATGCCTTGGAGACAGCGAAAGAAAGGCTTGCTTCCTGGGGTGATAGTTTTTGGGCCGTCTATGGAAATTTTCGTTCTCTGGAGATGTTGCTAAAAAAACAAGGGATAAAAAAAGTAGATGGGATAATCTTTGATTTAGGAGTTTCCTCCTTGCAGCTAGATTCTCCTTCTCGTGGGTTTACATATAGGGATGATGTACCGTTGGATATGCGTATGGATCAAACCCTTTCGCAAACAGCACTCCAAGTGCTAAAGGAGTTGTCTCGCCGTGAACTTGCCAGGGTTTTTAAAGAATATGGAGAAGAGCGATGGGCTGAGAAGATTGCCTATCTTATAGATCGCTACCGCCGCACAAAGGGAGAAATTTATACTACTGGACAGCTTGTAGATATTATTAGGAAAGCTGTTCCATCTGGAGCAAAACAAAAAAGAGGTCACCCAGCCAAGCGAGTTTTTCAGGCCCTTCGTATCGTGGTCAATAAAGAACTTGACAATCTTGAAAGTGGCTTGATACAGGGGATACATATTTTAAAGCCCGGAGGAAGACTCGTATTAATCTCCTATCATTCACTGGAAGATAGAATTGTGAAAAGATATTTTAAAGAATATTCAAGAGAATGCATATGCCCGCCCAAAATGCCTATTTGTAGATGTGGCTGGACCTCTTTATTAAAGGTGCTTAATAGAAGACCATTGACACCTGCGAGAGAAGAAATCGAAGTAAATCCTAGAGCTGCAAGTGCACGTTTTAGGGCAGCAGAACGAATTCACAGTCTTATAAGTTCTGATAAGGATGGTAGGTGAATAAGTTTGTTAGCAAAAAAAGAAAAACCCAGGATAAATTATTTCAAAGATGGAAACTTTGCAAAAAAACAAGCTTCCCGTACATTTTATCCAATCTCTAGCTCTAAGAGATTGTGCAACCAAAAGGAGAGCCTATTGCTTATTTGCCTGATTTTTTGTTTAATAATTATTGGGGTGGGTCTAATCAGTCAGTACAGCCAAGTAGTGGCTGTAAATTATCAGATTCAGCAGACATCAAAAGAGTTGGATGCTCTACAAGAAGAACGGCAGCACTTGCAAATTGAGGTAAAAAGACTGAGCTCGCTGGAGAGAATTGAGGCAATAGCTAAAAACGAGCTTGGCCTCCAGTATCCTGAAAATAGACAGTGGCTCCTTATCTCTTCCGTCGAAGATTAGGCTGCTATTCAAGGGGAGACAGCCGATGGCGATAGGTTCAGTTTCAATTGCACGTATTCGGAAAAGAATACTTGCTGTCTTTATAATAATAATTCTTCTTATGACTGCCCTGCTCTTTAGATTAGGGTGGATTCAAATTGTAATGGCAGAAGAGTTACAGCAGAAGGCCTGGTCTCAATGGAATCGCAGTATTCCCGCCCTTTCTTCTAGAGGGAATATTTTTGACCGTAACAATAACCTCTTAGCTGGTAGTGCTACGGCTAAAACTGTTGTGGCTCTTCCCCTACAAATAGAAGATCATTCCTTCACTGCCAGGGCTCTTGCCCCTGCTCTGGATATGAACGAAGAGCGTATTTTAGAGCTTATCACCCAAGAACGTGCAGCAGTTTATTTGAAGCGCCAGATCGATGAAGAGATGGTCCACGAAATCGAGCTTTTGGACTTACCGGGCATTATTTTTAGAAAGGAACCTAAACGATTTTATCCAAATGATACACTTTTATCACAGGTATTGGGTTTTGTTGGAACAGATCAGGGTTGGAGTGGCCTGGAAATATATTATGAAGAAGAGTTAAAAGGCCTGGACGGTAATTTAGTGTTTCCTGCTGATAACAAAGGACGGGAGATACCTGGTGTGAGTAGTCTTATCCCTGCTAAGGAAGGGATGGATCTCCACTTAACGATAGATGAAACTATACAATTTATTGTGGAAAGAGAACTTTCACGTGCAATGATTGAGTATTCTCCCCGAAGGGTTATGGCATTAGCTGTCAATCCGCAGACAGGAGAATTACTGGCTGCAGCCTCAAAGCCGGATTTTGACCCCAATAAGTTTAGTGAATATGAAAATGAACACTGGCCTCTTCTACCAGTAACCGATACTTTTGAGCCTGGTTCAACTTTTAAACTTATACCCCTTGCTGCTGCTATTGAAGAAGGGTTGTACAAAAGAGAGGAAAAACTTACGTGTAAGGGTTCTGTAGAGATTTCCGGTCACGAAGTTCGTTGTTGGACTTCTGATCAGGGTGGGCATGGAGAGCTCAATTTTTTAGAGGCGGTTTTGCATTCATGCAATCCCGCTTTTATAGAGTTGGGAGAAAAGCTTGGTTCTCAAAAATTATTCGATTATGTGAGAGCCTTTGGTTTTGGTTCCCGTACAGGGATCGATTATCCAGGTGAAGGAAGAGGTCTTCTTTTTAGGCCTGAGCAGGTAGGACGTCTAGAGCTTGCTACTTCTTCTTTTGGTCAGGGTCTCTCTGTTACCCCCCTTCAACAGGTAATGGCAGTTTCAGCTATAGCAAATGGTGGAAAACTTATGCAGCCATATATTGTAGAAGAAATACGCAATTCGGAAGGGAAAACCGTAAGTAAAAGTGCCCCCGAGTTAGTTCGCCGGGTTATTTCGGAGGATACCTCTAAAGAAGTTTCTCTTATAATGGAAAAAGTAGTCGAGGATGGTACTGGTGTAAAGGCTTCTGTCGATGGATATCGTGTTGCTGGTAAGACCGGAACAGCTCAAAAGGTTGGTTCTAGCGGCAACTATATTCCAGGAGAGTATATTCTTTCCTTTATCGGATTTTCCCCCTTGGAAGATCCCCAGTTTCTTCTTTATGTTGCTATCGATGGAGCAAAGAGAGGTCCGCAGTGGGGATCCCAGTTAAGTGCTCCTTTGTTCAGGGAGATCATGAGGGATGTGCTATCTTACCTGGAGATACCCCCTCATTGATCCTCTCCAGGAAGACAATAATGGCATAGTAGAGGTTTCGGATCTTACAGGATTGACCGTGGATGAGGCAGGCACTTTGTTCGATATGTAAGGAATGCAGCTTAAACAGGTGGGTATGAAGGAGTTATAGTGGATCAAACCCCTGGCGTTGGAGAACGTGTGTCTCTTCAAAAAAATGTATTTGTTTATTTGGAAGATCTTTGGTGTGCCGAAAATGCCAACCAGGTATATATGCCTGAATTGCAGGGTGTGTCGATCAGCGAGGTCTTAATAAGTTAGAGTCAAAGATGGAAGCAGTGGGTAGCGGTATTGCTATCCGGCAGGATCCTCCTACCGGGAAGCCAATCACAAAGGGCGCTGTTACTAAAGTGTACTTTTCATCACTGCTAGATTGAGGTATAATTATCAAGGCTATCAGTCCACATAAACTATTTTTTTTGGAAAGTAACGGACGATTTATAATAGATAAGTAATAGGCAACTAATGATAAGATAAAGGACGGAGAGGTAAGCATTGGAAAAAATCACAGAGCTTGAGCGCTTACTTGAAGTTATCCATTATACTGCCGTTGAAGGTAAAACAAATATATCCATTCGAGGGCTGGAGTATCGCTCGGAAAAGGTTGAGCCGGGCTACATATTTTTTTGTTTGGAGGGTAATAAAGCTGATGGGCACGATTTTATACCACAGGCTATAGAGGCTGGAGCTGTAGCAGTGGTTTTGGAGAAGGAGAGGGAAGTAAAAGGTGTTACCAAGATACTTGTTTCCAATGTTCGTATGGCAATGGCAGCTATGGCAGAATTATTCTGGGGCTCACCTTCTAGAGAACTATGTCTTATCGGCGTCACAGGTACCAATGGGAAAACGACGACCTCTCATCTGATCGAAGCGGTTTTTCGCAATCAAGCTTGCAGAACAGCTCTTTTAGGAACGATTAAATACTGCATTGGAGAAGAGAATTTGCCGGTGTTAGCTACGACACCGGAAGCTGTAGATTTGCAAAAAATATTGTATCACATGGTACAAAGGGCCGTGAAATATGCTGTTATGGAAGTTTCTTCCCATGCACTGGAGTTGAACCGTGTATCAGGATGCGATTTTGACCTGGCTGTTTATACCAATATAACAAAAGATCATCTGGACTTTCACCAAGACTTTGAGCGTTACCGTTCTGCTAAGGGCAAATTGTTTTCACAGCAGGGAGGCAGTTTTTTAAAGGGGGTATCCCCACGTTATGCTATTTTAAACCGTGATGATCAGAATTACCACTTTTTTTTGAGGCAGACGACAGTACAATCTGTTTCGTACGGCATTGAAAAAGAGGCCGACGTAAAGGCCGAGAATGTCAACTTAAGTGGTAAGGGGGTAGCTTATCGCTTACGCAGTCCCTGGGGCATGGAAGACTTTTCCCTTAAATTAACAGGAAAGTTTAGTGTATATAATGCTTTGGCAGCGACTACTGTTGCACTTTTAAAAGGGATTCCTCTCTCTTCAATAAAAGAAACCTTTGAATCGATAGAAGGTATTCCCGGTCGCTTTGAATCTGTGGATCTAGGACAGGATTTTTTGGTAATTATCGATTATGCTCATACACCGGACGGTTTGGAGAATATTTTACAAGCGGCCAAGCATTTTGTGGAAGGAAAAATTATTACCATTTTTGGTTGTGGTGGAGAACGTGATAAGGGCAAAAGGCCTATAATGGGGCGCATTGCTGGAGAATATAGCAATTACTGTATTCTTACATCTGATAATCCCAGGGGAGAAGATCCAGGGAAAATAATTGAAGAAGTAGAAGCCGGCTTAAGGAAGAAGAAAGACTTTGGCAGTGGGTATGCTGTGCAAGGCGATAGGTTTGAAGCTATCAAACTCGGAATAGATTTAGCGCGCCCAGGAGATATGGTGATAATCGCCGGCAAAGGGCATGAAAATTACCAGGTGTTTGGTGATCGCACTATCCCTTTTAATGATCGTGAAATTGCGTTAGAGCTAATAGATAAAAGGCTGCAAAGTAAAGCTAAGGAGAACAGTTAATGTTTTTTTCAGTAGAACAAATACTAAATATTACCGAAGGAGTGCTTTTGACAGATAAAATAGAGGTGGGGTTTGAAACTGCTATCATAGATTCTCGAGAATCTTGTAACGGAGCCCTATTTTTCCCTTTGAAAGGGGAAAAAACAGACGGTCATAATTATATAATTGATGCTTTGGAAAGAGGGGCGTCCGGTTCCTTTCTATCCAAGGAATGGCTCTCTAAGCTTAAGGATGAAAGTTTCCCAGAAGGCAAAGTTGTTTTCGTTGTAAATGACGTATTGGAATCTCTCCATAAGCTTGCTTTATACCATCGTAACCGCTTTTCAATACCAGTAGTAGCCGTAACGGGCAGTAATGGTAAAACTACTACGAAAGATTTAATAACTGCAGTACTTTCAACCAGTTTTTGTATATTAAAAACAGAAGGGAATTATAATAACCAGCTCGGTCTGCCACTTACCCTTCTTAAATTGAATAAATCACATCAAATGGCTGTAGTAGAATTGGGGATGAGTGGGGTGGGTGAAATAGCCCGACTCACCTCCCTTTGTCGTCCTACCGTGGGAGTGATTACTAACATTGGTGAGGCACATTTGGAGATGCTGGGAAGCAAAGAAAATATCGCTCGTGCCAAGGGAGAATTACTTGAAATAATGGGCCCTGAAGGAGAAGCAATTTTAAATGGAGATGATCCATTTTTGCGAGTCTTGGGAGATGATTTTCCTGGAAAGGTATGTTACTATGGTTTCCAGGAAGCACAAGATCTGCAAGCTCTTGATTGTCACCTGGAAAGGGACGGCTATTCCTTTAATGCCTTATTACCTGATAAGAATATAAAAGAGTTTTGGATCCCCCTGCCTGGAAAATATAATGTTTACAATGCTCTGGCCGCTATAGCAGTGGGGTTTGTTATGCATTTGGAGTTAAGTAAGATAGAACAGGGGTTAGCAAAAACAATTATTTCGAAGATGAGAATGGAAAGAGTAAAGCTTAAAAATAATTGCAACCTTATAAATGATGCCTATAATGCTAATCCCACTTCCATGAAATGTGCGTTAGAAGTTTTGCAAGAGTTGAATGATAAGACTTTCAAGATTGCTGTTTTAGGTGAAATGTTTGAATTGGGAATGATCACAGAAGAGGGGCATTTAGAGGTGGGGCGATTTATAGCCAGGCTAGATATTGATTATTTGATCACTGTTGGTGAGAAGGCGTTTATGATTGCCAAGGGAGCTTTGGAAAAAGGTTTTCCTGAACATCGTGTGTTTCAAGTAGAGAGCTGTGAAAGAGCATTAGCTGTTCTTGAATCAATTCCCTTGATTGGAGCTTATATACTTATCAAAGGATCGCGCGGGATGGAGATGGAAGGATTGGTTGAAGAACTAATTGCAAAGTATAATTAAATAGCTGAAGAGGGGGTATTTCCTTGCAACTGCCTGTATACTACGTTGCAATGTTTTCTTTATTGATAAGCCTCGCTATCTGTCCAATTTATATCTTTCTTTCTCGTCACTTGCATTTTGGCCAACAGATAAGGCTTGATGGCCCTCATCAGCACTTAAAGAAAGCTGGCACTCCTACCATGGGTGGTATCGTGTGCTTGTTTTCTTTTATGGTAGCTCTCCTGCTGTTTGCTCCCAAAACTCCTTTTCTAATCATGATTGTCTTGTTGACTTTGGCCAGTGCTTTTCTAGGCTTTCTCGATGATTTTCAAAAAGTTATTCGTAGGCAGTCATTGGGTCTTAAAGCTAGGCAAAAATTGTTGGGCCAGTTTGTTTTTGCAGTGTTTTTTTATTATTTTTTACTTGTTTATGGACATTCGACAGTAGTTGATATCCCTTTCTCTTCTTTAAAGGTTGATTTTGGTTATTCTTACTTCTTTCTTATTTTAGTAATGCTTATCGGTACTTCTAATGCTGTAAACCTTACAGATGGGATAGATGGATTGGCTGCTGGGACTGCTATCCTGGGCCTTCTTGCTTTTCTTTTGATAGCTTATTGGCAGGGGATGACCGATGTTGTTTATTTTTGTGGCGCGTTGATCGGAGCCTGCCTGGGTTTTCTGGTTTTCAACCTGCATCCGGCCCGCATTTTCATGGGGGATGTAGGTTCTCTTGCTCTGGGGACAGCGCTTGCTGCAGTTGCTATTCTTACTAAGGCCGAATTATACTTGGTTATTATCGGTGGAGTGTTTGTGCTGGAGACTGTTTCTGTAATTGTCCAGGTTCTGTTTTTCCGATTCACCGAACGGAGAATATTTTTGATGAGCCCATTACACCACCATTATGAATTTAAAGGATGGCCTGAATGGCACGTCGTTATTGGCTTTTGGGCGCTTGGGTTTTGCTTTGCTTTGCTTGGCCTGATAGATCACACTCCACTGATGCAGTAAAATATATTGTGAAATGGAATGTATGATGTAATGCTCGAAATGATTAGAGGGCAGAAAGTTTTAGTCCTGGGGTTGGCACGTAGCGGTCGTGCTGCAGTGCGTCTTTTGCTTAAAGCTGGAGCAGAAAAGGTAATCGCAAACGATATAAAGGAAACCTGCCAACTATTGCAGGAAATGAATGAGCTATTGTCGCCTCGCGTCCAGGTAGTCGGCGGAGGACACCCAACAGAGTTGCTTGAAAATGTAGATCTTATTATAAAAAGCCCTGGTATATCGCCTAGAATTCCTTTGCTACAAAAAGCACAACTGCTTGGTATCCCATATTATTCCGAGGTAGAGCTTGCATTTCATTTTAGTCCAGTACCCATTATAGGTATTACTGGGACAAATGGTAAAACAACGACCGCATCACTAACGGGCGAGATTTTTAGACAGGAGTATCCCTCAGTACAAGTAGCAGGAAATATTGGTTTCCCCTTATGTGAAGCAGTTGGACTGACTTCAGCTCCAGGCTTTATAGTAGCAGAGCTGAGTAGTTTTCAATTGGAAAACATCAACAAGTTTCAGGTTGCTATTGGAGCTGTGTTGAATATATCGCCCGACCATCTCGACCATCACCTTACGGAAGAGAACTATTTGATAGCTAAGAGAAATATTTTGAAAAACCAAACCGAGAAAGACTGGGCAGTGCTAAATTATGATGATCAAAAAATTAGAAATTTTGCCTCTTATTCTAAAGGCGGAGTATTTTTTTTCAGCTTGGAAGAAGATTTGGAAAGAGGCGTTTGTCTAGATAAGGGAAATATTGTTATTGTCACTGCTATAGAATCTATAAAGGTTTGCTCCACTAAAGAAGTGCGGATTCCAGGAAAACATAATTTAGAAAATGCTCTTGCTGCCACGGCAATTGCTTGGCTTGCTGGATTGGATGTAGATAAGATCGCCCAGGGTTTGAAATCATTTCCTGGAGCTCCGCATCGTCTTGAACAAGTAGGAATAATTGATGGGGTGACTTTTTTTAATGACTCCAAAGGGACTAACCCGAACGCAACAATAAATGCTATAAGTGCTTTAAAAGGCCCTAAAATACTTGTGGCCGGAGGGTTAAACAAGGGGGGAAGTTTCGATATTCTAGCCGACTTATTAAAGAAACAAGAAGTTAAAAAGTTGATACTGATGGGTGAAACAGCAGCTGTCATTAAAAAAGTTGCAAGAGAAAAAGGGTTTTTCGATATAGTAACTGTTAGTACCATGCAAGAAGCAGTTGCTAAAGCTTTTGATGCGGCAGAGTGGGGTGATATTGTTCTGCTTTCTCCTGCCTGTGCCAGTTGGGATATGTTTAAAGATTATGAAGAACGAGGTGATCTTTTCAAGGCCGCTGTTTTAGCTTTACAGGGAGGGGCAAATTATGTATAGTGCCAATAGAGAACAAAACCTGCGCAACCCACCTGATTTTGCAATTTTATTTACGGTTCTTATTTTAACCGGGTTCGGTTTGGTTATGATTCTCAGTGCTAGCTACATAATGTCTTTAGAATTAAGGGGAGATGCCTTTTTTTTCTTGCGAAGGCAAGCTTTTTGGCTAGTGTTAGGGCTTTTGGGCATGATTTGTACTACCTACATTAACTACTGGAAGTGGCGCCGAATTATTCCCCTGCTTTTACTCTTCAATTTTGCTCTGCTTATTGCAGTATTTGTTCCTGGCTTAGGGGTAGAAGTGAACGAGGCGAGGCGTTGGATCAGCCTTGGCGGAATGACCTTGCAGCCTTCGGAGTTTAGCAAATTGGTTCTGGTGATTTTTTCTGCAGCTTTTTTAAGTAAGAAAAAAATCAACCTGGACAATTTTTGGGAGAGCAGTGTTCTGCCTTTGGGCCTTATGGGCCTTTCCTTTTTCTTTATTATTAAGCAACCGGATTTGGGTACTGCGCTGGCTCTTGCTGCTGTAACTTTCATAATTATTTTTGCAGCCGGTGCTCCAATAAAACAAGTTTTCCCATTGGCCTTGTTAGTATCTCCCATAGCATTGTACCTTATGTTTAGTGAGCAGTACCGTGTGCGCCGCATCTTTTCCTTTTTTGATCCCTGGTCTGATCCTCTTCTTTCAGGCTATCATATTATTCAATCTCTTTATGCTCTTGGACCAGGAGGGATGCTTGGTGTAGGCCTGGGGCATAGTAGGCAAAAGCTTTATTATCTCCCCGAGCCACACAATGATTTTATATTTGCCATTATCGGCGAAGAATTGGGTTTCGTAGGTGCTGCTACAGTGATGATTCTCTTTTTTGTCTTGATCTGGAGAGGGTTCAGGGTTTCTTTAACTGCACCAGATGCTTATGGAAGTCTATTGGCGACCGGACTGATTTCCATCGTAACCATACAGGTCATTATTAATATTGGGGTTGTAACAGGTTCTATACCTGTAACTGGAATTAACCTTCCCTTTATAAGTGCTGGCGGAAGTTCACTTTTTTTTAGCATGTGTGCGATGGGTATATTGATGAATATTTCTAGATACAGCCGTTAGGCAGGGGGTTAACATTTTGCGCGTGCTTTTAACCGGTGGAGCGACAGGTGGACATATCTATCCTGCCCTTGCCATGGCAAGGTATATCAGGAAAGAAAATCCAACTGCCGAGGTGCTTTTTGTAGGTGCCAAAGGGGGTATGGAGGAAAAGATAATTCCACAAGCAGGTTTTGCGCTTCAAACGTTGAAGGTAAAAGGTTTTCCAAGGCGTTTTACCAAGGCACTTGGAAAGTCTATTTTCTTAATGGTGATAGCAGTTATCAATGCTGTGCGTATATTGAAAAGATTCAAGCCGGATGTAATTATTGGTACTGGAGGTTTTGCCGCGGGACCTGTAGTGATGGCAGGGCTAATGTATCGCAAACGTATCATTCTTCATGAACAAAATGTTCTACCTGGTTTGGCTAATCGTATGTTTGCCCCATGGGTTTACCGGGTTTGCCTTTCTTTTGATGAATCAAAAAATTACTTTCGCAGACGTTCAAACCTTTACCTAACTGGAAATCCTAGAGCTTCTGAAGTAGTTGAAGTAGATAAGGAGTCCGCTCGTATTCTTTTGAAATTAGACACAGAACTGCCATTGGTATTGGCGGTTGGAGGCAGTGGAGGAGCGGAGAAGTTAAACAAGAGCGTGCTTGATTTTTTATTTCTTTCTGTAGGGAATAAAAACCTTCAAGTGTTATATATAACAGGTGAAAAGTATTATGAACAGGTCATATCCAGGCTAAAAAACGGAAATATTATCGAATATTATGGTGGCCGTTTGCAGGTTAAAGCGTACCAACAGGAGATGCCTTTGGCTATTTCTGCAGCAGATTTAATTATAACTAGGGCTGGCGCTACGACTTTGGCTGAACTTACGGCTCTGGGAAGGCCTGCCATAGTTGTTCCTTCTCCGAATGTAGTTCACAACCATCAGCTACTCAATGCTCGAGAACTTTCTACTCACGGGGCGGCGTCGTTGTTAGAAGAAAAAGAACTCAGTGGACAGGCGTTGCAGAAAGAGGTTTACAGGGTTTTGTACAACTCTTATTTGTTGGAGGAAATGGCTCAAAAAAGTAGAAGTTTAGGTTGTACTGATGCTGTAAAAAATATTTATACTCATCTTTTTTATTAGTTAATGAGATGGATAAGAGCTTATTATGATGAACTAATATGGAGTGAAGACGCCTAATATAGTTTTTTTGAAGTGATTAAGTTTAAATGATGTCTTCCGAGGTGGATGCTTTGAAGTGGAAAAAGGAATTATCCGAAACTTTAAGTAAAACTCCTTTTGAGGAGGAACCAATGTATAAATACACCTCTTTGCGGATTGGCGGACCTGCAGAGGTGATGGTGTTTCCACAAAATATTGAAGAGTTGCGCAATGTGTTGGATCTAGCAGCCAGACACAATGTGCCTTTCTTCGTCATTGGCCATGGAACGAATTTACTGGTTAAAGATGGAGGGATCAGGGGAATTGTGTTAAGCCTGGAAGATATGAGCCAATATAGCTATTTTGAAGAGAATAGTGTGAAGGCAGGAGCAGCGGTGAAGTTGAGTTATCTGGCGAGAGAAACTATTAGACTTGGCTTGAAAGGGTTAGAGTTTGCTTCGGGGATTCCTGGCAGTCTGGGTGGAGCTCTTTTTATGAACGCGGGAGCTTATAATAATACTGTAGGTAAATTGGTGCGAAAAGTAGTTCTTATTGACCGTGCCGGTAACCTTTTAGAAAGATCTGGTGAAGAAATAAAATTTGGTTATCGCTGGAGTAGTCTGCAGGAAGAAAAAAATGTTATTCTGGAGGCGGTATTAGATTTGATCTTTGGAGACAAAAAAGAGATGCTTAGCTATGCCGAGGAAATACTCAGGGAACGGCAAAAAAAGCATCCCAATCTTCCGAGTGCAGGTAGTTTTTTTCGAAATCCTCCTTCAAAATCTGCAGGATTTCTTATTGAGAAAGCCGGGCTAAAAGGGACTTCGGTGGGAGGTGCACAGGTTTCGTTTCAGCACGGAAATTTTATTGTAAACAAAGGTGAAGCTACCGCTGAAGATGTTTTGAAACTAATGGAGATGGTTAGGAAAAGTGTTAGAAACATACTGGGAGTAGAACTGGAGCCGGAAGTGCAAATTATTGGAGAAAATTGTGTTAATCAGGAGAGAGGTTAAAATGGAAAGGTTGATCATTACAGGCGGAAACAAGTTAAAAGGGAACCTAAAGATTAAAGGAGCCAAGAATTCCATGCTGCCTATTATGGCTGCTTCTTTGCTAAATGGATGTGGAAAAGAGGTGTTGCTGGAAAATATTCCTAATTTGATTGATATGCATATAATGAAAAAAATCCTTCAATTTATAGGAGCTACTGTGCATTATAAGAACGGCAATCTCCGGATTGATTCGGGGAACCTGGAGAATTATTCAATTCCTGACCAGTTGATGGGAGAAATGCGCTCATCGATTTTTTTGATGGGCCCACTTCTGGCCAGGTCAGGAAAAGTAAAGGTTTCTCATCCTGGTGGGTGTTCTATAGGACTTCGGCCCATAGATCTGCATCTTAAAGGGCTTGAGGCTATGGGGGCTAAAATCTGGGAAGAGAAGGGTTTTATTTCTGCATCTGCAGCGCAGCTTAAAGGTGCCGATATTTACTTGGATTATCCTAGCGTAGGGGCTACAGAAAATTTAATGATGGCTGCCACATTAGCACAAGGAAAAACAACTATTTATAATGCAGCGAAAGAACCGGAAATAGTGGATCTTCAGAATTTCTTAAATGCCATGGGTGCTGTAATAAGGGGTGCTGGCACAGAAACAGTTAAAATTGAAGGCGTCGATAGATTGGAGAGCTGTACATACCGTATTATTCCGGATAGAATAGTTGCAGGGACTTATATGATAGCCGCCGCAATAACCGGCGGAGATGTGGTTTTTACGGATGTTATCCCCGCACACCTGGAGGCTTTGATATCCAAGTTGAGGGAAGCGGGTGTTATTGTTGAAAGTACTGATGATACGGTAAAAATTGCTAACGGAAACCTCAAAGCGCTAGAAACTTTGCGGACCCTTCCTTATCCCGGCTTTCCAACGGATCTTCAATCCCAGATGATGGTTTTACTATCTCTGGCGCGTGGGGAAAGCGTGCTAGTGGAAAGTGTTTTTGAAGCGAGGCTTAATCATGCATAAGAATTAAAAAAAATGAATGCTTCAATAAGAGTAGAAGGCTGTAAAGCTTATATTAAAGGGATCGAAAAATTGTACGGTGCAGAGGTGGAAATAACAGATTTACGTGCTGGTGCTGCTCTTGTGTTGGCCGGTTTGGCAGCGGAGGGTACTACTATAGTGACAGGTGTCAAGCATATAGACCGCGGTTATGAACGAATTGAAAATGATCTGCAACTGCTTGGTGCTAACATAACCCGAGGTTGTGAGGAAAACATCTTTTACCTAAGCTAGAATCAAAGAATATTGAATCAAAAACTTTCCCTTTTGGGCTGGTGGTGTAGGTTTGGAGAAACGACGTGTCGTAACTCCTCTTGAACAAAGTGAGCCTTTGGTAAAACGTAAAAGAAAAAAGAGAATCAAAAACGGGCTCATAATTGTTATTATTTTTGTTATTTGCAACCTTTCCCTTTTTTTGTTTTTGCGTTCATCCTTTTTTACTGTTAAAGAGATATCTGTAAAAGGATTGGAACTGGTTCCTCGTGAAGAATTATTTATGGCCACCGGGGTCAGGGAGGGTATGAATATGTGGAAAATCAGCCCTCCCGAAATAAGAAACCGTGCTTTAACTATCCCACAGATAAACGAGGTGGAGATAGAAAAAGTTTTGCCGGACAAGCTTGTCATTGATGTTGAGGAAAAGCGTTCCCTTGCCTTGATATCCTATCATGGCTACTATCTTGAGCTTGCACATGATGGAGTAATAATCGGACTCAGAAATGAATATGAAAAAGAGTTGCCCCTTGTAATTGGACTATCCCGGGGCCAAATGGATGTCGGCACTAGTATTTCGAATGGGAGGCGGGGTGAAATCATAGAGGAATTTTTAGAGATTCTTCATAAAACACCTTCACTTCCAGTGATGGAAATTAATGTAGAAGATCCAGATCAGATAATTGTTTATGCCTGTAACGAGGTAGAAATAAGGTTGGGCAGTGAGGAAGACCTTGCTAGAAAGCTTGAAGTAATGAACCACTTATATCACCGACTCTTACAATCCGATACCAATTTGCGGGAAGGTTATTTGGATCTTAGAGCAGCAGAGGCTCCAGTGTTTAAACCTTTTTAAAAATAAATTTTTTTGCATCGAAAGGAAAAACATTTTCTATGTGGAATAAATAAAATAGC
>CAZMLU010000006.1:29893-60478 GCA_964567295.1 uncultured Desulfovibrionaceae bacterium | reverse complement strand
AATATACTCATGTAGAAAAAGCAAATGCTCCCAATTTAGGAGAAACCTTTGAAAAAATTCTGGAAGAGGGCACAGGTTTTTCAAATGCAGAAATAGAGTCTGCGGAGAAGAAAGCCGAAGCTTTGCTTGATTCGATTGGGGCTTAAATTTGTTCCCAAGTTGTATGTACTTTGTATGTACTCAGAGGAGAGTGCTATAAAATGGTAATCCGTCAAAAAAAGAGGATACCCACAAAGCACTATAAAATGGGCATCCATCCAGGTAACCTCTGGTGGACCCGAGGGGACTTGAACCCCTGACTTCTAGAGTGCGATTCTAGCGCTCTCCCATCTGAGCTACGGGCCCGTGTGTTCTCATTATAAACCCGGGGCAGTTGAGTGTCAAGGTTCGTAAGGTTCGTAAGCATCGCGCCAAAGTTAAGCTTGTTCGTTATAGCTTAGAGTTGGAAATTGTTTGCCCCTTTCAAAACTTATAAATTCGTATCTTTTTAATAGGTATTATATCTTTTCCGGCGGACCGTATTCCACGCCAAATTGCTCCACCCTGATCTGCTTGATACGCTCTTTTTCCAGGGGGTTATCTGCTTGGTCTGTGGGCGCTGCCACGATCCTGTCTGCTTCATCCATGCCTTCGATCACAGTTCCAAAAGCAGCGTACTGTCCGTCTAGCTGCGGCGTTTCTGCGACTGTTATGAAAAACTGAGAGCCGGCAGAATCAGGCATATTGGATCTGGCCATGGAGATAACCCCCCGTTTATGGGTCAGCTCATTAACGTGGCCGTTAGCCGAAAATTCCCCCTTAATGGCGTAACCGGGATTCCCGCGCCCTGTTCCTTCAGGGCAGCCGCCCTGGATCATAAATCCGGGGATCACCCTGTGAAAGGTAAGTCCGTCATAAAAACCGTCTTCTGCCAGTGCGATGAAATTTTTTACAGTGTTAGGAGCGTTTTCAAGGTCCAGTTCCACCTTGATAACACCACCGTTTTCCATTTCTATTGTAGCTACCGGTTTCGTTTTATCCAATTCATCCCCTCCTAACGTTGTTTGTTCGGTATTGTTGCCTGTGTCGGCATTTCTGGACAGTAAAATTACAAGGGCCAGCACTAAAATTGCCACGGAAACAATCCTGATTATAGTGCCATATTGCTTCACAAATTCCCCCATCTTACTTTTTTGATTGCTCGGTTTTTTCCCATCGGTTTTTTTCTTTGCCATAGCTGTCCTCTTTCACAATGTACTTAATTACACAATATACAACAATTCTTCAAGAACCTGAAAAAACCTTTTTATCTCAATTTTAAAATGGCAATTAGATGTAAATTTTTTTAGAGGAAAAGCCTGATAACTGCTATACTGACCATTCCTGTCAGCACGGTGGTAAACATGTTTCTGGTTAATAAGGCGATAGCAAAAGAGGGAATGGCCGCCCAGAAGTAGGGATTTATGGTGATATCCAGGGTCAGTGTCCCGTCTTCCATGAAGATTATCGGTCCCAGCAGAGCCGCCAGAACTGCAACAGGAACATAAGAAAGCCAGCTTTCCAAGAGAGGAGGCAGTTTTTTACGCGAAAGAAAAAGCAGTGGCAAAAGGCGGGGCAGATAGGTGACAACTGCCATCAGGAGAATGATGAGTAAGACTGTTTCTGAAGAATAAGACATTATTATAGTAACCTCTCCAATTCAGGGTGATCAGAGCCTGACGCTTTCGTCTTTTAAGAGTCGTTTGCCTTTGCCGGCAAGCCCTTGCCTTCCATCGCTGCTCCTATTGAAGCCCCTGTTACGGTAGCCAGTATAATGTACCAGTGCCCTCCCATATAATAGTAGAGAAAAGTGGAGAATACCAGGGAAAAAACGGCGATGAAAAGATGTTTATTACTTCCTATTTGCAAAACCAGCAGGGAGATAAACATGGCGGGAAGGGCGTAATCCAATCCCCATGCCTCCAGGTCTGTTAATAGCGTTCCCGTCCAGGCACCCAGGAAAGAGCTTACTACCCAGGAGAGGTGTGCCAGGATGTTTGTGGTAAAGATCCTGCCTATGGGGGGTCTTTTTTCCTTATTAAAAGTGGTGCTGTGTACGGCGAAGGCTTCATCGGTGATCTCGTAGGAAAAGAGTGCTTGTTGGAGTCTGCTGAGATGTCCCAGGTAGGGAGCCAAAGCAGCGCTCATCAGTAGATGGCGCAGGTTAACCAGGAAAGTGGTGGAGGCGATGGCCATTATTCCCGCCCCTCCTTCCAGCAGTCCCAGCGATATGAGCTGGGCAGAACCGGCGTAGACGAAGACCGACATTAAAACGGTGTCCAGTAGTGTTAAACCGGCATTGGCTGCCAGGATGCCGAAAGCGAACCCGATGGGGAAATAGCCCATCATAACCGGTAGGCCTTTTAAAAAACCGCTATGGAGTTGACCGGAAGCAAAATTTCCTTTGCCCATTTTTACTCCTTACTATCTCTAACAGGACCGACGGGGTTATTTACTATTTGCCAATTATTATAACATTGGAAAGCAGGAAAACACAGAAAATGCTGTAAAAAGATACCACTTCTTTTAAAGATTTTTATGACTTGTTGCCCAAAAATGAGCCGCGGGCTTCTCCAGGTGTTCATGGACAAATTATTCCGGAGCGGATTATTTTGGTACACCCGGTAACCTTTTGCCTTTCATTTTCGTTAATCTTAATGCATTGAGAAAAAGGCGGGGGTGTTTTATTGTGAAAGCGTGGAAAAGCGCAGCAGTTTTCCTGCTCATGTTTTTTTTGGTAGCTTCTGCAGTAATGGTTGCAGCGGCTGAAAAGCAGCAGGATAAGGAATATTATGGTGAAGTAATGGTAGCAAAAGAGACGGAGGATAGTTTTTCGGCTGTCTCCGGGAAGGAAACAGAAGGTGAAGCCGCCGAAGAAGAAACGGTTTTTCCCTCTTTCGAAGAAGGCCGCTTAATCTTGCAGCTGGATGATCTTTTTGACATACTGCTGGAAAACCATGCTGAAGATGAACAGGGGAAACAACTTCTTGAGACCCTCCAAGTTGCTGCGCGAGAAAAAAATGTGGGTGTGGTTGTTTACCAGTTAAACCACCCTGCAATTGACCTTTCCTCAGCAGATGAGGATACTTTGCATAGCCCCGCTGATGAAGATAGTGTCCCTGAGGAAGAAACCCCTGTGGTTGCTCAACAGGCAGAGGAAGAACAGATGGAGGTGCCACCTTATGTCGGTGCCCTGCAAGATGCACTTGGGGATCTAAAGTATCTGGCCTCCCTCTTGGATATAGATAAGATTGATGAAGAAGAATTTCATCCTGGTCTGCCACCACTTGTCTTGCAACGTTTTGGAAGTAAAGAGGAGCTGCTGCAATTGTCTTGGACGGCCGAGTGGTTGGAGACGGCTGTGGAACGTCCCGGTATAAGTGCCAGGATAAAGGAGAATGACTTATATTTACTGGGCACTTACGGCATGCAACCTTCGAGTGGTTACCAGGTGACTGTGGAAAGAATGCTCCCCCGGGAGAATGTACTTCTGGCAGAGGTGGATTTTAAGGAGCCTTCCTTTGAACAGCACACCCTTCAGGTTATATCCCGTCCCCATGATCTGGTTTTTACAGCACTGCCGGAAAAAGAAGAGGCCCCACTTTTCCTGGTTTGTTTTACTACAGGACTCGGTGAAGAGGTTTTGTTAGGGGAAACGGATGTGGAAGAAGAAGCAAGGTAGCCTGAAAACAGAAGGAGCGTTCAACGTTTAGCTTTCTTTTCTAAAACCGGGTTCAGTTAAAAGTCACCAGGGAGTTTTCTGCTGTATCCAACAGTGCATCCTTTTCCAGTTCACCTGTTAATATAAGCAGTGAATTATCCTGCTTCCAAACCAGTATTTTTCGTCCGTCTTGATGCTGCGCAATGTGTCCTTCGTAAGCGCCCACTTCTACAGGCCGAGACTCTTCTGCCCATGGTTCTTCATCTTCAGCAATAAACGTGGAGGCAGCTATTTCTTCATCGATAAATTGCTGCGTAAGGACTACTTTTTCCCCCGCAGAGTTTTCGTATGTTTGTTCAAGCTGCACTAGATATTCTTCTGTGTGAATTATGTTACCCTTTGTAAAAGTAAAATCATCAGTAAAAGGTTTCAGCAGGTAAACCTCCTCAGCTGCGGGAGGCTGTAATTTTTCAAGTGCTTCCCGGAAGTCTTCCGCAGCAGTAAAATGCGGGACGGTTTCTTGTAGTGCGCTATCTTCCTCGTCCATCTCCATTTCTAATCCTACGGCGCCTTCATCACTGCGCATTGTTGTTTCCGGAGCAAGATAGTCGACTACCTGTGTAAAAGGCAGCTGTGTAATTATGATGACCAGGACTATACCTGCAGCAGTGACGACCGCCGCGGGTCGGTATCTTTTCCAAAAGGATTGAACCGGCTCCCGGTGTTTTCCCCGGGATGCCGCCGGTGTTTCCACAATTTCCTCAGCTTGTCTTTGGGTAGGGACCGGGGTTCCCTTATTTTCCAGCTGCTGCTCCAGTTCTGCCCAGAGCATATCGCTGGAAGGCGGGTTTATTTCCCTTGCTTTCCGGATCAAGTGTTTTCTGAGCAACCGTTCGAGCCGTTTGTTTTCAAAATATCTCATGGTAGTTCTCTCTTTATTATTCATTTATTTTGATTTTGAATCTTTTTTTCCTTGTCTAGGTGACGTTTTTCCTTATCCCAAGGTTGCATTAGGAGCCTTAATTTTCCCCTGGCTCTAAATAGCCTGGACTTTATGGTCCCGGAGCGGGTGGCAGTAAGATCTGCAATCTCCTTTATGCTCAGCTCGTTAAAATACCTCAGCACAATCAGGCTCCTGTCTTCTGGATTCAGTCGAGAAAGGGCCTCTTGTAATTCCTGGCTTGTTTCTTCTTTTTCCCATTCTTCTTGGGGTGATCGGTGGGATTCATCGGGGTATGTTTCCGTATTATCGCTAAATTGCAGTTTTTTATTTTTTCGTAAAAGATCAACTGCACAGTTAGAGGCGATAACGTTTACCCAGGAGCCGAACTTTTTTATATCGCGCAGTTTATCGAGATTAACTATAACCTTGAGGAAGGCTTCCTGCGTAGCGTCTTCAGCCATCTGGCGATTACCGGTAACCAGGTAGGCAGTTCGGTATACCCGGTCAAAATGCTGGTGATAAAGATCTTCCAGGCTGCTTATTTCTGTCATGGGGTTGTTGGCCTGCCTTTTTCGCCTTTTTACCGCTATTTTACCATATTTTATGTTTTTAGTTAATTAAAATTCGACCGGTGATGAAGAAAGAATATATGTTGCTTGACAACTTACCGGCTATTGCATACAATTGAGCGAGAATGAAACTGATTTTCATAAAATAAAGCGTTTCAGCTACGCTATCTACGGAGGCTTGCTGTATGAGCGATATCACCGGCAGCAGCGGGGGAGTGGAAGAGAAGGAAGGAAAATTTGTCCAGTCTGTTGAAAGAGTGATCAATATCCTGGAGGCCATGAGTCAGGATGGAGCCCCTATAACGGTGACTGACCTGGCTGAAAAGGTAGGATTAAAAGTAAGCACGGTGCACCGCCTGCTTACCACGCTGGCTCACAGGGGCTACGTAGAACAAAACCAGGACGATAGCAGATACAGGCTGGGTTTTAAAGTGCTGGAGTTGGCCAATGCCGTACTCTACCTTTCCGATATCAGGACGATAAGCAGGCCTTACCTGGAGGAACTGGTGCATAGATGCAACGAAACAGCGAACCTGGCCATTTTAGATAATACAGAAGTAGTATACGTCGACCAGGTTGAATCCAAGAACTTAATTATCGTCAAGATGTTTGCCCAGGTGGGACACAGGGGCCCTATTCACTGTACCGCTTCAGGCAAGGCGCTGATGGCTTTTCTCCCTGATGAAAAGATAGAGGAAATTATAGGGCAGATCGATATGGAAAAATATACCAACGAAACCATTACAGAGCCGAAGGATTTGAAAAAGGAACTTCAGAGAATACGCAATGAAGGTCATGCTTTAGACTGGGGAGAACGCGAAGAGCATGTGCGCTGTGTGGCCGCTCCCGTATTTAATCATGAAAGCCGACCGGTTGCCAGTATCAGTGTTTCCGGTCCCAGCACCCGTATCACCACCTATTACATGAAAAACGAACTGGTTGATATCGTGAAAGATGTTGCAGCTAAAATATCGGCTAAAATGGGTTATGATAGCAGCGGCGCCTAGATTTAGCAACTTTGGTTTTTGCTGCAAATTATCTCGGAAGGAACCCAAAATCTCCGGTTCAGCTTAACCCGGAGTTTTATTCGAATTTGGGGTCCACCTTTAAATTTTTGCTTGACAGATAAAATGGGCTTGAATATAATAAAAAAGAAGTTTCCGCATGGTGGAAGATTTTTTGCGGACAACAAAAGCAATTCTGCAGCAAGTTCTAATCATTAAGGTATTAAGGTGGGTGATTAATGAAATGAGTCTTACAGAAAACGTTCTTGAGGAGATGTCAAGTCATAATCCTTTTGAAATTGCTCAGAGACAGTGTGATCAGTGCGCCGGTTATCTCGAACTGGATCCCAATGTTCACGAGATTATAAGAGTTCCCAGTAGGGAAATACACCTTTATATTCCTGTGCGCATGGATGACAATTCCGTAAAGGTATTCAAAGGGTTTAGGGTGGTCCATAACGATGTTTTGGGCCCTGCTAAAGGTGGAATCCGTTTCCATCCCGAAGAAACCATTGACACCGTCAGGGCTCTCGCCGCCTGGATGACCTGGAAATGCGCGCTTCTCAATCTGCCCCTGGGCGGGGGAAAGGGAGGGGTTATCTGCAATCCCAAGGAGCTATCCGCAGGTGAACTGGAGCGCTTGAGCAGGGGATATGTATCCCAACTCTGGCAGTTTATTGGGCCGGAAAAGGATATTCCCGCGCCGGATGTTTATACCAACTCCCAGGTTATGGCCTGGATGATGGATGAGTATTCCAAGATTGCCGGGAAGAATCAGTTCGGAGTTATCACCGGTAAGCCTCCGCAGATAGGTGGGTCTCTTGGAAGAAACGATGCTACAGCCCGGGGAGGGCTTTATGTTTTGCGCGAGGCTGCCAAAACCTGCAAGATAGATTTAGCGAATGCTACTTTAGCCATCCAGGGCTATGGCAATGCCGGTTATTATGTAGCCCACCTGGCGAAAAATCTTTTTGGAAGCCGCATTGTTGCCATAAGCGACAGCAAGGGGGCTATTTTCAGCCCTGAGGGTTTTGATCCTGACGAAGTTTTCAAATTCAAGCAGAAAAATGGAACCGTGGTAGACTTCCCCGGAGCTATTTTCTTAGAACCGGAGCGAATCCTGGAGCTGGAGGTAGATGTACTCTGCCCGAGTGCCCTGGAAAATGTGTTAACAGCCAGCAATGCCCATCAGGTGCAGGCCAAGATTGTGGCAGAATTTGCCAATGGCCCCACCACGCCCGAAGCAGATGATATCTTATATGAAAAAGGTGTCCACCTTCTTCCGGACTTTTTATGCAACGCCGGTGGGGTTACGGTCTCCTACTTTGAAATGGTGCAAAATTTTTCCATGTATTATTGGGAGGAAAAAGAAGTTTACGAAAAGCTTAATCTTAAAATGAACAGCGCATATTATTCCGTTCTCAATACCTCCAGGGAATACGGTATCAATATGCGCAGAGCGGCTTATGTGGTTTCTGTAAAAAGGGTAGCTGAAGCCATGAAGCTCCGCGGCTGGGCCTGAATTGAGGGAACTATAAAGTGTTTAAGAACTCTTAGGTTGTCGTCCATAATATAATAAACCAAGCTATCTGAAATGACCGTTAAATAAGCGGTCATTTTTTGTAAAAAGAAAAAACAAAACATGTTTCCATTATGCGGAAATATTTTTCTTGACACGGATATCGTTGCCCCCTATAATCTATTATACAGTAAAAGTAGAATGGCATTGCACGATACGGAATCTCGTGAACGGAAAGAGTAAGAAAGGGGGGAACAAGAGTGGTAGAGGCGATCAAAAATTACGTTAAAGAAAAGCCGGTGCAGTCGGTCGAAAGAACTTTCCGAATCCTGGAGCTTCTTGCCGAAAGAGGTCATCCTATGAACTTAGGCGAGATAAGCAAGCATTTGGAGCTCAAGGTTAGCACCGCTCACCGTCTTTTAAAGACACTGATCATGATGGGTTTTGCCCAACAGGATCTATATACAGGGAAGTACCAACTGGGGATCAAGACTTTTAGCATAGGAAACACAGCTCTTTATACACTTGATGTTCGCACTATAGCTAGGCCTTACTTGAAAAAACTGGCTCTCCGCTACAAAGAGACTGCTAACCTGGCCATCCTGGATCAGGGCGACGCGATCTACATAGACCAGGTGGAGTCGGATAAAATGGTAAAAATGATAGCCAGGTTGGGAAGCAGGGCTCCCACGCACTCCAATGCTGTGGGAAAAGCGCTGCTGGCATTTTTGAATCCCTCGGAGCTGGATCGTTTCCTGGCATCTAAAGAATTGGAAAGCTTTACGCGACAGACTATCACATCGCCTAATGCACTTAAAAACGAGTTAGAGAAGGTTAAAAAGCAGGGCTATGCTCTGGACGTGGAGGAAACAGAAGATGGCATACGCTGTGTGGCATCACCCATTCTAAACCACCTGGGCAAGGCTGCAGCGGCAGTAGGTGTCTCCGGTCCGAGCAGCCGCATCAGCCTTGGATTTCTGGAAGGTGAACTGGCAGAAGCGGTAATGGATACCGCCCTGCAAATTTCGGTGCTATTGGGTCACCAGGAGAAGCACAACTATCTCCCGGAAGTGGTGCTGAGAGAACTGGCCAAAGAAAAAAATATTTCCTTGATGGATATTTACAGCGTGGCTACTTTTTACAAATCTTTCAGTTTGGAGCCCAGGGGTAAGCACAACGTTACCGTTTGTTCCGGGACTGCGTGTCATGTGCGCGGCAGCGACAAAGTAAAGGCGGAAACGGCAGAAGAAGGAGAAGAAAAAGGCCCCTGCCAATGCTCAGAAGCGGTGGCCGGTGCCAGGACGAAAGGGTTATAAAGATGAGCACTTTGCAAAATGAGTTGAGAACTGCAGAAGATCTTTCGCGGATGCAAGAACAGCTTCGTCAACAAAGCGCAAAAAACAGCAGCTATCTGGCAGTATGCGGCGATACTGGATGTGCGGTATGGGGCTCCAAAAGTGTCAGGGATGTGTTCCGGGAGGGGCTGGAGGAAAATATGTATACTTGAATGATATTCCCTTTTTATAAAGGAGATCCAGGAGTCAAAACTTTGAGGTGGGGGAGGAGCGGGTTTCCCTTCCGGCGCTTGACGCCTTTGTCTGGCAGAGATCGGTCGTCCCGGATCTTCAAAACTTGTCTCTTTATGCACTTATCTCGTCAAGGAGGGCCTCAGTTTGCCCTTGAATATATAACGAGGGATGATATAGCATCTTTAACCAGGGAGGCTTCTGAGGTGAGCGATATCCAATACGTTATGGATCTGGATGGCGCAGAGGTTGATGAGATTTTAGAGATGTAGGTGCTTCCCTTTACAATTATATGAGTGATGATAACCGAAAGGCCTATACCGATTTGCACGGAATAGGCCTTTCGGAGTTTTTGGCATTCTTAAAGAATTCGTCATTAACACAAAAAATATGTTACAATAATGGCATAATAAAGACAGAAGGCGAGGAGCTAGAGATGCGTTGTGAAATAATTGCAGTAGGAACTGAGCTGTTAATGGGTCAGACCCTTAATACCAATGCCCGTAACGTTGCCAATGAGCTTTTTGCCTTGGGAGTGGGGGTTTACTACCATACGGTAGTGGGTGATAACACGGAGAGGCTAAAAGAGGTCTTCAAGAACTCCCTCGAAAGAGTAGACCTGATTATTTTGAGCGGAGGGCTGGGGCCCACCGATGATGATATAACACGGGATGTTGTGGCTGAAGTGTTGGAATTACCACTGCAGCGGAATGAATTTTGGGTTGGAAAAATGGAAGAATTCTTCCAGCGCTTTAAGCGACCGATGACGAAGATTAACTTGAGACAGGCTATGATCCCCCGGGGGGGAGAGCTTCTGCCAAATGATCGGGGCACCGCTCCGGGTATTTATCTGGAAGAGGGGGAAAAGATAATCGTTCTGCTGCCGGGACCTCCCAAAGAGCTTTTACCGATGTTTAAAGAACAGGTTGTACCCAGGCTGCAGGAAAAGCTAAAGGGGCAGGAGGGTTTAGGGGTATTAAAATCCAGGGTTCTCCGCGTGATCGGTTTGGGTGAGTCGGCCATGGTTGAAAAGATTCAACCTATCCTGGACCGCCAGGATAATCCTACCATTGCTCCCCTGGCCAAAGGGGCGGAGGTACATCTGCGCCTTACTGCCTGGGGACGCTCCGAGGAGGAAGTCGAAGCCCTGCTGCAGGAAAAACTGGAAGAGATAAGAAAGGTCCTGGGGGACTACATTTACGGTGAAGGAGAGGAGACCCTGGAGATGTCCTTGGCCAACCTGCTGCGGGAAAAAGGAAAAACTGTGGGCGCTGCCGAATCATGCAGCGGAGGGCTCTTAAGCAGCAGGTTTACCGATGTTCCGGGCAGTTCTGCATATTTTTGGGGAGGAGCAGTTACCTACAGCAACGAAGCCAAGTCGAACCTGCTGGGGGTTGAAGAAAAAGTGATTGAGGCCGTGGGTGCGGTAAGCGCCGAAGTGGCTTCCGCCATGGCTGTGGGTGCGAGAAGACTTTTTAAGACTGATATCGGTATCGGGATAACGGGGATTGCCGGTCCCGGGGGTGCAACCCCGGAAAAGGCTGTAGGACTCACTTATATCGCCCTGGAGTCCGCTGACTGTTCCTTGAGCCGCCGCTATCAGTTCTGGGGCAGCCGCGGGGAGATCAAGGAAAGGGCCACCCAGGCCGCTCTTTACCTTCTTCGCCTCTACTTGCTCGGAAAAATAAAAGAGAACGGAACCGTGCTCGGTAGCAGGGATGAAAATTCTTAGGACCATTCGGAATGGGGGAAGACCTTTTGGCGAAAGAAAATTTTAAAGAACTGCGCCGACAATACTGGGATCTTATTAAATCCGGGCGGCTGCCGGAAGCCGAGCTTAAACTTAGAGAAGCGTTAGAGCAGGACCATTTTTCTCCTCCCCTGGTTGTTCTTATCAAGGCGGACCTGGCTGATGTTCTCTTGCGCCAAAGAAAGAGTAAGGAAGCGGAAGGCCTGACGCTGGAGGTCCTGGAACAAAGTCCCCAAAATGTCAGGGCACTGACGGTTCTGGGCCTTGCCGCTTTGAAGCGGGGGGAGTATGAAGAGGCGGTTGAGAACCTGCAGCAATCCTGCCGGTTAGAACC
Organism: uncultured Desulfovibrionaceae bacterium; assembly: GCA_964567295.1. Classification (GTDB taxonomy): domain Bacteria; phylum Bacillota; class Dethiobacteria; order DTU022; family UBA8154; genus SLJK01. The sequence continues at coordinate 49,154 of CAZMLU010000006.1, read as the reverse complement.
TAATCCCTACCGTTACGGCAGGCTGGCACGTGCTTTTGAGTTGCAGGGGCACCTGGAAAGAGCGCTGGATTTATTAAAACAGGCTTTGGAGGAATATCCTGATGACCGCTTTCTCCTGAAACAGTATACTACGCTTCAGAAAAAAAGCGAAGGAGCGGCAGGGAATGATGGAGGTGGGCTTTTATCGCGTTTAGCGGATGAAGAAGAAGATTCTCTTCCCTATGCGGAAGCGTTAAGACAACGCCTGGAACAGCTGCCGCCTGAAAAAGCTTTGGAGCAGCTCCAAAAAATCATGAGGGTGGGGAAGAGAAAAGAGAACCCCCATCTTTATGTTTTCCAAGGTGATTTGCTGAGGTTACTGGAAAAAGAGTTGGAGGCTGCAAAGGCTTACCGCCGCGCCTTTGATCTTAACCCGGAAGAATTATATGCCCTGACCCAGGAAGCTTTTTGTTATCGTCGTGCGGGAGAGAAAGAGAAAGCATGGCCACTGCTCAAACTGCTTCTTTCCAGGGATCCCGGCCAGGTCACGGTCAAGTCTGCCCTGCTCAAGGATGCTGCAGAACTGGAAAAAGGCCAGGAGGCCCTAGATTTTTTGGAGGGCCTTTTGCAGGAGCATCCTCACCGCAAAGAATTGTACGGTTTGCTTAATAAATTGCGCAAAATATTGCCAAAGGAGATTCGTGATGAGAATAGCTGATCTGATTCGTATTCCCCCTGTGCGCACTGTGGTGCGGGTCGCCGATCTCTCCGACAGGAAGCTTTGTCGAGACATGGTGGAGAATTTTATCGTAACAGGGGAAGTAGCTTTTGCGCTGGGCAATATCCTGGAAAAGGTGGGGTCATTACAGGGACAGGGTTTCTTTATTGTAGGCAATTACGGCTCGGGAAAATCTCACCTTCTGAATATTATCAGCCTATCCTTGGGAGATGAACAAGCGCGGGAAGTTTTACGGGAAGCGGTACTCGAAAATGGAACGACGGGGGATGAGGTTTTAACCGATTCCGTAGAAAAGGCAGCCCTGGTTAAACCTTTAATGGTGGAGATATCTTTAGTAGAACATAACAGCAGGGAGTATCTGGAGGATATAGTCCTTTTCCGGGTAGAAGAGAAACTGCAATCGCGATTGGAAAACGTTTCGAAGCATCTCCAACTGCTGCCTCCTGGTTGGCGTGAAAAACCTCGCGCGCAGGCCTTTAAGGTACTGCAAGAAGCCTTGCAGGAAGAAGGATGGGGCGGACTGGTGCTGCTATTAGACGAGCTTTCCGAATTTTTGCGTTCTAAGCCGGACTCCCGCAGCTATAACGAGGATATTCGATTCCTGCAGTACCTGGGCGAGTTTGCAGAGACCATACCTGCCTGGGTTATCGCCACTCTGCAGGAAAATATTGAAAACACCGGTTCCATAGCCGGTGAAATGTTGCACAAGATCAAGGATCGCTACCCGGTGCGGTTTCCTCTGACCGGCCAGCATGTTAGGGAGATTGTTTCCCGCAGATTGGTTAAGAAAGAGGATGGAGCTGAGGAGGTTATTTCCCGGGTATTTGAAGAATACCTGCGTTCCTTTGGGACCCTTCCCTTTTCGCGGCAGAATTTTTACGCTCTCTACCCGGTACACCCCCTTACCGTAGATCTCCTGGACGAGCTGCGTCCCCTTTTTTCACAGCAGCGGGGAGTGGTGGATTTCATTCATTACCGGCTCACCGGTGACAGTAGGCGGGGGATCGAGCCTTTTAAGGAAAATCCGGCGGAGTGCTTGCTCACTCCGGACCACATTTTCGACCATTTCCGTGACCGTATTCGCGAAACAGTGGAGACCAACCCTTACAGCGAGCAGGTCTTCCGCTACTTCGAACGTGAGATAGGAAACATCTTTGAAGACGCTGATGACGCCGCCACGGCGCTGCGCCTGGTGAAGATCCTGGTGCTGGGTGCGCTCTCTCCGGGAGGCAGAAGGTTTAGCGCCGAGGACTTGGCCGCAATGCTTCTATACCGTTACACGGAGTTGGAAAGCCAGGTTAACTATGATTATATCGAGGAATTGCTGGAACAGATGCTGCGGAACGGGGCTTATTTGAACGCAGAGCAAAAAGAGGATTCGGCTGGGGATAGGAAGCCTTCTCCCAGGGCATATTACCTGGACTTACAGGCCGATATAGCGGTGCTTGTCAAGAAAAAAATCGAGGGTGTTTTAGGAGCCCTTCCCCTTATTGATCGGCGCACCATCTGGGTTCTCTTTCCGCTACTGGAGGATTTTTTTCTGCCTTTTTCTGAGCTGCAGACCGCTCCCGAGCAGGACACGGAAATCAGTTGGCAGGGCACCAAAAGATACGGCAAAATTATCTTTTCCGCAGCGGAGGATTTATCGGTCGGTTACATCAGGGAACTGCAGGAGGAACTGGCTTACGAAGAAACGGATTTCCTTTTCTGTATTGCCTTTCCTGTTTACGAGGATGAAGAAGACCGGGTAGAGTTTTCCTCTATCCTGACTCAAGCCCGGGGTGATTTTTTGAGCTCCCTGGTCTTCTGGGCGCCCAGGCCCATAACAGCCGCCGAGGAAGAGGAACTGCGGGAGGCCTACGCCCTGCTAGTGCTCCGCGAAGAATATGCTGCCGACGAGAGCCCTACGGGCAAAAGAATGGGGGAGCATCTGCAGGGGTTGCTGGAAGAGAAGAAAAGGCGTGTGCGAGAGATATTTAAGGAGATCTACCTCCAGGGGACTTTGGAGGCGGGCAGTGGAGAGTTAGAACCCTCTAACTTGGGATATATGTCTTTTGCCGACCTGGTTAAAAACCTGGCCGGTGAAGTGCTCAAGGAACGTTTCCCCCGTCACGCGGAGATTAGACCGCAGGGCGAAGTATCAGGAAGTGTTTTACAGCGTATCCTGGATCAGATCGCTTCTCCCCAGGAGGAGGAGGCGGGTTTGGAAAAGGGCAGCATGATGATTGTGGAAAATTGTTTGAAGCCCCTGGGGGTTGTGAAAAAAAGGGGGCGGGGATACGTTTTAGAGATAAATCCGCGGCAGAGCTCCCTGGTATCCGAATTCCTCTCTTTCCTGCCAGAAGAAGGAAGGGTGCCCCTGCAGGAACTTTACCGGAAGCTGCGCAAAGGGCCCTTTGGGCTCAGCAGGGAAAGTTTTCAGATCCTGGGGTTGGCCATGACTTTAAGCGGAGCTATTTCGGTTTATCAGGGAGGAAAACGCTTATCTCCCTCCCAGGTAAACTACTACCGTTTTGCTAAAATTGATGAAGTAGGCCCGGGAACCCTTATAAGGGCGGAACTCCAGAAAGTGTTGGAGGATATTCCTTTCTTGCCTGAGCGTCTGCGCCGCACACCCCTCACTTTTTCGGCCCAGCAGGCTTTGTGGGAACATATATCCTCTTTTAAGGAGGATTGGGAGCAGAAACTGAACTATCTCAAGCAGCAGATAGGACGTTCCGGGGAGCTCAGTCTTTTTAAGTCCGTAGACTGGGCTAAAATAGAGAAAATATTACAGCGGATCAATGAATTCCTGCGGGAGATTAAAACCAGTTATACCTCTCAGGAAGGACTGGAGCGTTTTCTGGCTGCTTACCAGGCCAGCCCGCTGCTTCCAGATGATTTTGCCAAAGCTGAAGCACTGGAGAAATATTTTTACAGCGATCACGAGCACATGACGCGCATCGGTTTTTATCTTCAGAACCCTAAGCTGCAGATACCGGAGGGCGAAAGGTATGAAGGGTTGCGCCAGCGCCGGGATTTAATGCTGGAGCTTTTACAGGAAGAATCGCTTTTATTAGAAGAAAAGTACAGGGAAAGGGTCAAAAGAGAGTTCGGCCTTTTTGTGGAAGAGTATGGGTCCCAATACGTTCGCGAACACAACCGCTTCTTTTCTCCGGAAGCCTTGCAGACTTACCGTTCTATAATGGAGTCCCCTGCCTACCAACTGCTGGAAAATTTAAGTCGTATCAACGCCCTGGTAGTTTCCGATGATTTTGTGGGTCTTAACAGGCAGCTTTCCTCTGTGCTGGCCCGACAATGCCGCCAGGCGGAAAAGCCAGCTTTACGAGAGCGCCCCACCTGTAGCTGTGGTTTTCTACTGGGAGAAAAGGTTTCTTTTCCCATGAGCAGCGAGTTGGAGGCGCGAGTTTTGCGAGGAATACGGCAGTACCTGGAGGCCCTCCAAGAAGAAAATACCAGGAAACAGCTGGAAAGTTACCGAAAAAGTATGGAGCAGGTGGGCAAGCGCCATGAAGTCACCCCCCTTTCGAAACTGTTGACCATGGATGGAACAAAGGAAGATATTGTCGAAGAGCTTTCCTCCCTGGTTAACCGGCGAGTAGTAGATCATATTAATCAGGCCCTTATGGGCAGTGCTGTCATCGCTGAACGTTCCGGGCAGAAGCTTATGGAGATGCTCTCCGGGCGGGTTTTTACTTATCAGCAGCTGCAGGAGCTCATTAAGTCCTGGGTGGAGAGTGAGAGCGGGGAGCTGCCCAGCTATATAAGGATTGTGGAAGAAAGCGCCATGGATCAAGGCTCTCTTTACTACGCTGGCCCGGCGAAAGGAAAAAGGGGGCCCGAGACAGTAGCTGAAACTTCTTTTCCCGGTGCGAAACTATTGGTAGAAGAAGAGAACCCGGAATTGGTCCCCCTGATGCTGCAATTAGGGGAAAAAGATTTTTTTGCATTTTCCCTGCTCCTGGGTTGGTTGAATCTGCAGGGAGGCTTTTCAAGCCAGGTTCTGGAAAAGGTTGCCGGGTTGTTGGGGATAGAGAGCGGAGTTCAGGATTTGGAGAAGATGGAAGAGAAACTGTCCTCCCTGGGAGAGAAGATGCTGGGATTCCAGGAGTTTGGGGAGAAAGCTTTTCTGGAGCAGATGGCGGGCTATCTGGACAAAAAAGCCGAACCTGCAGAGCTGTGGGAACTTTTCTTGGCCTCAGGGATTAAGGAAGAAAAGCCTCACCGTTTTGATTTTTTGCTGGAAAAAATGGCACAAGAACCGTTTTTGCCCCAGATCTTGAAAGAACTTGGCCGTAGGTTGCTTCGCCAGCTTCAGGCAGAGGAACTTGAAGGGAACTTGAGGGTTATGGTTGGTTCAATACAGGGGACAAAAAAGGAATTATCGAGGGAATCTTCCTCCGCGGGCTCGGAAAAGAATCCTTACCTGCCGGAAAAAAAGATCACCTTTTTAACTCTCCTGGAAAAAGTGGCTTCCTGTATTCTAATTGTTGTCGGAGCAGAGTGTATGGCCAGCAGCGAGCCGGAAAAGGACGGGGACTGGGAAAAAATCTACCGCGGCCTTTATCACTTTGAAAAAGAGCTGGACTTTGCTGTAGAGCTGTCTCGGTTGGAGTCGGTCCAGGGAGATCTTCCCACCGGTAGGTGGAAAAATTCTTATACAGCTTCGCTTAAAAAGCTTTTCAAAAATTTTTCCCGCTATTTGAAGAAGGGAAAAGGGGAAAAAAGGCAGAACCTGGAAGGGCTTTTTATGGGGATAAAGCGCCAGGTAAAAAAGAGAAACTACGGTGGCGGTGTATATCTTTTCATCCTTGATGGTGTGCGTCTGGACCTTTGGGAGGCGCTTATGGAAGAGGCCAGGGGGGATTTTCCTCTGGCTCTTCTTAAGGATGGCTTTACCTGGGCCCAGGTTCCTACCGTCACCGAGGTCCAGCTCCAACCACTGAAAAAAGGTAGTATCCTGGGTCATATAGTCAATGTGAACGAGGAAATCATTTCCGAACTGGTGGAGGATCCCCCTTCTCTGCTGCAGGCCCTTGACAACGGGCAACGGTTTTCTGGAGAGGGGCTCTTGAGCCCCCTGAGTGCCCTCAAGTTTGATTTCGTTGACGAAAAAATACATGCTTCCCGAGAAGGTATTTTGGCCTTGCAGGAAGAGATGTTGTTGCAAGCCCGCAGAAAACTCTGGCCCTTTTTGGAGACCGTTCCGGCGAATTCTCTGCTGCTATTTGCCGCCGACCACGGATTCCGGACTAATATGCATTTTTCCGGGCTGGATAAAGAAGAACCCCGCTATCTGCACGGGGATTCAACCTTTTTTGAAGTTCTTGCCCCTTGGGGGCTGTTGGAAAAAGGAAGGAAGTAAGTGGATGCGTTCTTCAGGCAATGTCCGAGCTTGGATTATTCCGTTTCTTCCACCACTCCGATTCCTTGCTGCAGGTAAATGTCACGCTGCTCGTGATAGTCGGCGGAGCTAATCTTGATGTACCACAGGGAGTCGCCGGAGACTTCCTTTTTCACCTTGGCGGGGGTGCCCGCGGCCAGGCTGCGAGGTGGGATGATGGATTCGTTACCCACTACACTGCCGGCGGCGATAATGGACTCTTCGCCCACCACGGCATAATCTAGCACCACCGCGTTTATACCTACGATGGCCCCTTTTTCAATGGTGCATTCGTGCAAGATAGCGCCGTGCCCGATGGTCGCATTTTCCCCGATGATTACTTTGCCTCCCTTGTCCTTAAGGTGCGCCACGGTATTGTCCTGCACATTTGCTCCTTTTTTAACTACAATAGAGCCCAGATCACCCCGGAGCACTGCTCCAAACCAGATGCTGGCTCCTTCTTCTACCGTAACGTCACCTACCAGGACTGCTGTTGGTGCAATAAATGCTCCTTTTGCTACGCGTGGTTTTTTATCTTTGTATGGTATAGCAATCATTATTTTGAAGCCACCCAATAGAGGATAGCCTGGCCCTCCTTCGGTTTATTTAATAAATGCTGTGGTTTTAGGGAATGTGAAGCTGCTTATATTTAGGGCAGCTGTCAAACTTAAGACCTGCAAAGATAAGCGTCAGGTAACTTATGGTGTCGTGTTATGGCAAAACCTGCCCTGCTTGTTATTGTTTTGAAGGAAAGGATATGCTTTCGCCGGCAGTCAAAGAGTGAAAATTATCACCAAAAGCTTCCCCGAAGCGAGCGATTGCACGGATGCCTGTACAGTGGGACACTGCCACATGCTCTACCCCGCAAGACTTAAAGGTTTCTATGGCTTCGGATATTATTTCCGGTGTTGCTTTGATCAGGTGCAGTCCTCCTAGGACTGCAAAAAGTTTGTTGCGTCCGCTCACCTGCAGGGCGTGTTCCAGCGTATTTTTGATTCCGGCATGAGTGCACCCGGTTATAAGCACGGGTCCTTCGGTGGTGTCAATAATTAAGGACTGCTCTTCTATAAAATCGTCTTTTATCATCCCTTCGTCCACTTTCTTGCAGAGGGTTTCATCTTCTATTTCCGGAGGATGAGGACGTGGGATTGAGCCGGTGAGCAGTATGCCTGGAGCTATCTCCCTGGGTTTTCTGTCCAGTTCCAGGGTTGCTTCCCACTTTTTCAGGGTTTCCATGGTGTATGGTGAGCCGATATACAGGGATTCTGTTCCATCCTTTTCTACACGATATTTGCGGGTAAAAGTTTCCGGATGGGCATAAACGGGAAAGGATTTTGCTTGTTTTAAGGCAACTTGAAGGCCGCCACAATGGTCAAAATGACCGTGGCTGAGGATGGCCAGGTCAATCTCTTCCAGTTTTTGCTGCATTACGGCAGCATTGTGGCGCAAAGCTAATCCCTGGCCGCTGTCGAACAGGATGCAGTGGCTATCGGTTTTGATCAAGTAGCAAAGACCCTGTTCTCCGTATAAACCTTTTTTATAGACGATGTTATCACACAGGCAAAATATTTCCATATTGTTAATCATTTTTTCACTCCTTGCATTAATCGCTTTTGGTTTTTCAATAGATCTATAAAATACTTCAACCCTTCTTCCTTAAACCCTTTTTTTGTATAATTCAGATAGAACAGTTGGTTTTCAATTTGCCCCCCTCTTAGCGGAAAAAAAGTTTTTTGCGGCAGGAAAATTTTTTTAAAAGACGAATTACATATATAATATATATAAGTAGAATATGTGTAGGGATTTTTGTAGGAGGATTAAACCATTAGAAGGAGTGAAAGCGATGTCAAACAGCTATGCTGAAATGAAAGAAGGTTCTGCCGGCGCCCCTCCCTGCCAGGTAGCCTGTCCTATCCATCAAGAGGTGCGTGAGTATCTGCGTCTTCAGGCCATGGGGGATTTTGATAGTTCATTAGAGGTTATCATGCGGACCAGTCCTCTTTCTTCAGTTTGTGGGACTATTTGTGCCCATCACTGCGAGGATGAATGCCGCCGTCAAAATGTGGATGAAGCTCTATCCATCAGAGGATTGAAGCGGTCTGCCGTGGAGTTCGGCAAGGGTGGTTTTCCGACCCCCGTTCAAACAGATAATGAAAAAAAGATTGCTGTTATCGGTTCCGGCCCGGCAGGACTGACGGCAGCTTTTGACCTGGTTCAGCAGGGTTGCAGTGTTACTGTTTTTGAAAGGGAAAAGGATCTGGGGGGTGCGCCCCGCAATTTTATTCCCCTCTATCGCCTCTCCGATGAGACTATTGATACAGATATTGACAACTTGAAAAAGTTTGGAGTGGAGTTCAAAACGGGAGTGGAGTTCGGACGTGATATTGATGTGGAGAGCCTTAAGAATGATGGATTTAAGGCTGTGCTGGTGGCCGTAGGCCTTACCGCCAGCCGGGGCCTTCCTCTTCCCGGGGCAGATCACCAGGATGTGCTTTTAGCCCTGGAGTTTCTGAGAGCCTCCAAGAGAGAGAATTTCCGGTTGGACGGAAAAGAAGTTGTGGTTATCGGCGGTGGGAACGTGGCTATGGATGTGGCGCGTTCTGCCGTGCGCGCAGGTGCTGCTAAGGTAAGGCTGGCCTGCCTGGAATCTGAAGAAGAGATGCCTGCATTTTCCTGGGAAATAGAAGAGGCCCAGGAAGAAGGGGTTGAATTTAATTGTTCCTGGGGTCCTACTGCTGTTCGCATAGAGGGCGATAAGATAAGTGGCCTGGAGACCCAGGAATGTACTGCTGTTTTTGACGAACAAGGGCGTTTTAGCCCCTGTTTTAATGAAACCAACAAAACCTTTATTCGCGGGGATACGGTTATCTTTGCCATCGGCCAGGCTTCCGATGTGGAGGCAGTCAAAAATGCCGGAGTTCCCGTAGACGGGGGGCGCCTGGCAAAATATGATCCTTCTACCATGAAAACTGCAGTAGAAGGAGTCTTCGGCTGTGGAGAGATCATTGCCGGACCTTCCACTGCAGTGCAGGCCATGGCTAACGGCCGCGTTGCTGCTACGGCCATTTTACATTACCTGGAAGGTAAGCATTTCCTGAAGGAGATGGTGGAGGAAGAGGAGGCTTTACCTGAGCTGGCCCCGGATGTAGTTGAAAATGTAAAAAAGATCGAGCGAAATGAAATTCCCATGCTCAAGCCGGAAGAGCGTTCCGACAATTTCGTACCCGTGGAAAAGGGTTATACTATGGCCATGGCGGCCTGGGAAAGCCGCCGCTGCCTGGGATGTGCCGCAGGTGCGCTGCGCGTAGTGGAGAAATGCGCTGATTGTCTTACCTGTGTGCGGACCTGCCCTTACAACGTTCCTGTGGTGAGCGAAGAGGGCGATGTCTCTATCCGCGATCACCAATGCCAGGCCTGCGGATTATGTCTTACCGTATGCCCCAACCTGGCGATTGATTTCAGGACTCCTTACATTTCCGAGGCGGAAGAGCAGTTAGAACCTTCTGTAAAAGAGGCCCTTGCAGGGAAAAACGGTCTTCCCGCTGTGCTGGTTATGGCCTGTGGACTGGGTGCCTATGCGTTCCCCGAGTTTAACCAGGGATTTATGAAGAATAAGCCTGCCAGCGTTGGCGTGGTTAAGTTCCCCTGCATCTCCAAGATCGATACCACCCATATCCTCAAGGCTTTCCAACTTGGTGTGGACGGGGTTGTTGTAGCAGGATGTGCCGAGGACGAAAAAGACGAATGCCCCTTCCAAAAGACCATGTACTGGGGACGGCAGCGTGTGAGCCGTGTAAAAAATATCTTAAAAGAGTTAGAACTGGAAGAAGATCGTCTGGCCCTTTGCGCGCTAACCACAGAAGAAGTGGTTAATTTCGCGGAGTCTATCGACGAGACTATGGAGAAGATGAAAGAATTGGGAAGCAGGTAACGAAACGGAGGCAACGTTGTGTCAACGGCACTACCAGGTGCCTGATTGAGAGACGTTTCGGCTTCACTATATAACCCTTTGTCTGCGTGGCGGTTTTTTGCGACAATGACCGGAAAGAACCATAATCTTTTCCGGTCATTGTTGTTTAATTATTGCAGTTTTGGACCACCTGTTTTTTTTGAAACCATTTCGATAGTGAATAGTTTTTACTCTTTATTATCTGCAACTTTTTTTGCCATTTTGAAATTCGCTCTTGCAATAAAGAGGAAAAGAAAGTTCACCTGTCGAATTAAAAAACGAATGTCATAAATATAGGTAGTATGGCTAAAGGGGGATTTTTTATGAAATTAAATGGAATAGATACCTACTGGAATCCTATTCTGGAAACATTACCACCCATCAAGCTGCGAGCTTTGCAGTTTAAAAAGCTTAAGCGGATGGTGGACTGGGCGTATGAGAACTCCAGGCTTTACCGCCGTCGCTATGACGAAGAGGGGTTTAAGCCATCAGAACTGCAAAAGTGGGAAGACATCTACAAAATTCCCATTATCCAGAAGGAAGATTTTCGCAATGCCCAGATCAGGGAGCCCTGGCCTTACGGAGAAAGTCTCAGCCTTCCCCTTGAGGATATCACCAGATTTCACCAGACCACGGGTGCCACCGGTCAGCCGGTCTATATGCCCGATTCCTGGGCGGATTGGGAAGTCCGCACAGAGTGTTGGGCTTATGCCCTGTGGGCTGCGGGCTTTAGGAATACGGACCGTGTGTTTATTCCTTTCGGCTATAACGTTTACATGGGTTCCTGGTCCGGTCACTATGCCGCAGAGAAACTGGGTTGCGAAGTGGTTCCGGGGGGAATTCTCAATACAGAAGAACGGCTGCTGAAAATGAAGGAATTAAGGGCAAATGCTTTTATGGCGACTCCTACTTATGTATTGAAGATGGCAGATGTGTGCCGAAATAAGCTGAATATGGATCCCAGGGAAATGGGTATTGAAAAAATCCTTTGTTCGGGTGAACCTGGAGCGAGCGTCCCTACCACCAAGAAGTTATTGGAAGATGCCTGGAATGCCAGGGTGTTTGATTTTGTGGCTGCCACGGAAGTAGGCGGCTGGGCTTACGAATGCTCCCATCAGCCAGGGGGACTGCACGCCAACGAGGCCTATTTCCTGGTAGAGCTGATGGATATAGATACCGGGGATCCCATCGAGGAGCTGCATATGCCTGGCAAGGTCGTGATTACGACCCTGGACCGCTTTGGGCACCCCTGCATCCGCTTTGATTCCAAGGATGTGGGGATGTGGGATAAGCCCTGCGGCTGCGAAAGAAGCTTCCGGGTTCTTAAAGGCGGAGTGCACGGCCGCGTGGATCATATTACTAAGGTTAAAGGGGTGCTGTTCAGCCCCATTGCCGTAGATGAGGTGGTGCGTACCATACCGGAACTGGGAAACGACTACGAGCTTATCGTGACCAAGGAAGGGCCGATTGATGAGCTGATTCTCAAAGTTGAAATGCTGCCTGAAGCCACTGCGGATCAGGAAGCGGTAAAGAGCAAGCTGTCCCGGCAACTGCGTCTGAAAACCACCCTGCACTTTGAAATCGAGTTTCACCCCTTTAATACTCTAAAGAGGCCCCACATCGATGTGAAAAGATTTAAAGATTTCAGGGATAATAAATAAGGAGGCGCAAGAAGGGATGCAAAAAGCCGAAGTCAATATCAAGGAGCTCGTTGCTGTTATCCAGGAGCTGAAAAATAATGCTAAATACCTGGCCGATATCTCTGGGGGTATGCAGTGTGTTGACCGGAACAGTGACCGTATTCTGGCCAGTGTGAAAATGTTAGAGCTCAACATTTCTGATGTCGCTGACCTTGTAGATGAGGAATGAAGAAATGCTGGAAATTTGTTTTCACGGTTGAGGCTATCAGGGAACGATTTAGATGAAAAAATAACAAGAATGAAGATGGAAGCAATAGAAAGGGCCCTTGCCGAAACAAGGGTCCTTTCTATTGTGCCGACGGAATTGGGCAAATCTTTAACCTGTAAACATTTAAAAAGGCCAAACTACATGTTAAGTATATCACATGAGATATAATAAAAAATAATACTTGATAATTGCTCTTTATAAGGATATAATAAAAACTATAGGTTTGGTAGTAATTTTCCTGAAGGGCGATTTATAAGCGAGAGTTAGACTGTGAGGCTTTATATTACAATGGATCTCAATTATCCCATAGCTTTTGGAGCAGGTATTCTATCTTTTTTTTCTCCCTGTGTTCTACCCCTTATTCCTGTTTACCTGGGGGCTATAGGTGCCCTGGGCTTTTCTGGGGAGGGAAGTGAGCAGCAGTGGTCTCGCAAGGAGGGGGCGATGCCTGTGGCATTGGCTTTTATCCTGGGTTTTTCCACAGTTTTTGTTATTCTGGGTCTTTCTGTCGGATCTCTGGGGTACCTGTTGCTCGAGTATAGAGAGAGCCTTTACCGCCTGGGCGGTGTGGTAGTAGTCTTTTTTGGGTTGAAGCAGTTAGGATTATTGAAGCTTCCTTTCCTGGAAAGAGGATGGGGTTTGCGGCTTAAGACCCCTTTTGGTTCCGGGGTGGCAGGCTCCTTTCTGATGGGAGCAATTTTCTCCCTGGGTTGGAGTCCTTGCGTAGGCCCCATCCTGGCCAGTATTTTGCTGCTGGCGATGGGAACCGGTGAACCTTCTGTCGCCGCTGTGTATCTGCTTATATATTCGGCCGGGTTGGCAATTCCTTTTTTGCTCCTGGCGTTTTTCCTGGAAAAGATTTCAACCAGGTTCCGGGGGCTTTACAGTTATATGCCCCTAATAACTAAAATTAGCGGAGTTTTGCTTCTGGTATTTGGAATTCTACTTATAGGAGGATTATTTCAACGCTTGATTATTGTTAGTTAGTTAGCAAGTTATTTGTTCAGGTAGAGGAGGAGATAGTGTGTTTATAAAATGGGAAAAAGGATTTTTGAAGGATTCCACCTTGTTAGTGTTATGCTTTGGCGCAGCGGTTCTGTTTTCGCTGAGCTTTATCAATGCCGGTTGTGACCAGCCTGCTCCGGGAGCGGTTGAAGGAGAGCAAGACGAGATAAACGCAGAACAGGCGGAAGAAGAACTCACCGGTGCTCCTGCGGTAGGCTCCCTCGCTCCTGATTTTGCCTTGACGGACCTGCTGGGGAACGAGAAAAGTCCCGCTGATTTCCGCGGGGAGATGACGCTGCTCACCTTTTGGACTACGTGGTGTTCCTACTGTCAGGAAGAAATGGAACTTTTGCAATCCATCCACGAAAGGGAGGATGCAGCTGTTTTGGCCGTGAATGTAGAAGAAAGAGAAGGCACCGTGCAGGAATTTATCCAGCAGGAGGGATATACTTTTCCCGTAGTATTGGACAGAGATGGAGATGTATTTCAACAGTACCGCTTGAGGGGATTTCCCAGTACTTTTGTCCTCGATGAACAGGGAGAGATCGTTTCCATTCATATAGGGCCTCTGAATGTGGAGGATTTGGAGGAGATACTCCAGGGCTCTCCTGAACAGAGGATAGGACCTGCCTGATAATACTTTCTGCCGGCGGGTTCCGGTTAAGAAATTATGAATGTTGGCGCAGCAGGTATTTTATGCCTGTATAGTTGAAGTGTACCGAGAGGCTTCTGGGAAAGAAGCCTCTTTTTTATATTTTTTTGGGAACCTTTTTCTTTGTGAAACGTTTTATTTGTAAGAAAGATAAAAAAATCTTACCGGGGGGAGGGAGTTCCGGCTTTCTGAAAGCGGGAACGATGAGATGTCTAATAATAGAAGCAGGAAATACGATGAAGCTCGTTTTTCGGGGCATAAACTGGGCTTTAAAGGCCTTGTAACGGTGCTTGTTGTTATTGTAACCTTGTTTTTGGCTGGGGGATGTGCTTCCCAATATGGATACGATGCTGCGGAGGAAATGGACAGTGTGGCGCCCGCCGAGGCGCCCGCCGAAATGATGGATGAAGAAAGAGGAGTAGAGGCTCCTCAGGAGGTGGAGGAGAGAGAGGAAGCAGCGGATCTTCAGGAGGGTAGGCGTTATGTGATCTACAATGCACATCTGGAGTTGGAAGTGGAAGATATTGAAGAGGCGACGGAAGAGATAGGGGGCAGGGTGGAAGAGTTGGGGGGTTACGTTTCTTCCCTGGCGGTATACCAGTTGCGGGAGGACCGGAAGGCCGGGCAAATGACCCTTCGCGTTCCCGAAAACCAGTTCTCCAATGCTATTTCCTTTTTGAAAGAATCAAGCAGAGTAAAAAACGAGCGGCTGGATACGGATGATGTAACCAGAAGGTATATCGACCTGGAGGCCCGCATAGCGAACCTGCAAGCACAGGAAGAAAGGATTAGAGAACTACTTGAGCGCACCGAAACTATCGAGGAGGTCCTGGAGGTAGAAAAGGAACTGGGGCGTCTGCGGGGCGACCTGGAGGCTATGGAGGCGGATTTCAAGCACTTGAGTGAACGGGTCAGTTATGCAACCATAGATCTTACCCTGGAAGAAAAGGATCCACGCACACAGGCAGCCGGGAGCGAGATCGGCGGCAGCGGAGAAAAGATAATGAACCTTTTAACCCTTAATACTAACCGTGTTCTGCAAGGAGCTACGAACCTGGTCATTTTTACCGTAGGCTCGCTGCCGATTATTATTCCCCTGGTAATACTGGGCTTATTGGCCTGGAGAGGGTACCGTGTACTTGTCCGAAGGAGAAATAAAGAAAGATAGCGGAAAAGTCATTTACTGTTGTAACTCTTATATTACCCCGCCCCAAGAAAGCCCGGTTACTTTACCTGGATTAAAAAAATTTTTAAACAGGAGTAAGAATGCCTGTTTTTTTTATTATTCTTGAAAATATATGCTATAATGGTTAAAATGTTTCAAGCCTATATATCAAAGTAAATAAGAAGTTCTGGAGGGGAGGCTTTTTAATGGTTACCGAAGACTTGGTGGAGATTCGAATTCATGGCCGAGGTGGTCAGGGTGCTGTCCTGGCTGCCACCCTGGGCGCAGAAGTAGCTTTTAGAAATGGCTATTACCCCCAGGCTTTCCCTTTTTTCGGTGCCGAAAGAAGGGGAGCTCCAGTAGTAGCTTTTTTGCGTTACAGTAGTTCTTTTCTAATGCCACGTTCCCGCATTTATGAACCCCATTATGTGTTGGTTTTCGATGCGGAACTACCTCAAGAAGCAGTCCTGGACGGTTTAAGGGAAGACGGCAAGCTTTTAATCAATGATAGCGGCAAACTTTCTTCCTGGGTGAAGGCGGCCGGGGGGAGGAGCATCTACCAGATAGGTGCCTCCAAGATTGCTGCCGAATACGGACTCATTGCCTCCGGAATGCCGCTGGTGAGCAGCGTCATGATAGGTGCCTTGATAAGATTGCTGGATCTTTCTACGCCGGATATAGTAGAGGAAGTTTTGGAAGGGAAGTTTAGCAAGTTTGGTGCGGAAAATATCCAGGGGGCTCGCAGAGGTTACCAGGAAGTCAAGGAGGTATATACTGATGCAGCCGTCCAATAAAAGCAAGGTAGATGTGAAGTCAGTTTTCCCCGAGATAGTTCCGACCCTGGTTAATAAAACAGGTCTGTGGAGGTTCTTAACTCCTACATATCGGGAGAAGATATCTCCCTGTCAGAATAAGTGCCCCCTAGATAGCCAGGTTCCCCTTTGGGTGGGTAAAATAAAGGAAGATAAATGGGCTGAGGCCTGGGAGATAATGGAACAGCACAATCCTTTCCCGGCTATCACCGGACATATTTGTTATCGTTTTTGTCAGCAAGAATGCAGCAGGGGTCAAAAGGATGAGACTATAGCCGTAGGGGAGTTGGAGAAATCCCTGGGACTCTGGCGGCAGAATAACTATGATGGTCCTGTACTGGGGAAGGATTATGAAGGCTTAAACACGGGGGGGAACGGGAAGAAAATAGCCATAGTAGGTTCAGGTCCTTCCGGCCTGAGCTGTGCTTATTACTTGAACAAGATGGGTGCCCAGGTGACGATCCTGGAAAGATTATCCGAGCCGGGCGGGCTTCTTACAACAGCAGTGCCTCCTTATCGTCTTCCACGAGCTGTCCTGGCCAGGGATCTAGAGATCCTCCGGGAAGAAGGGGTCCAATTTAAAACAGGGATAGCTGTGGGTGATGGGGTGGCCCTACAAGATTTAAGAGATGAATATGATGTAGTTTTGTTGGCCGTAGGTGCACAGAAAAGCAGGTCCCTGGAAGTTAAGGGCAGTTCACTAAATGGTGTTGTTACTGCGCTGGATTTTTTAAAGCAGGTTCACCTGGAGAAAAAGAATAACGTGAGTGAGTCGGTGGTGGTGGTAGGAGGCGGTAACGCCGCCGTGGATGCTGCCTGCACCGCCAAATTGCAGGGAGCAAAGCAGGTCACCTTGCTTTACCGTCGGAAGGCGGAAGTAATGCCTGCCCATCCCCAGGAGATTGAAGCCGCCCGGCAGGCCGGAGTTACTTTTGTCTTTGAAGCAGTGGTGGAAGAGATCCAGGGTCAAGGCAGGGTGGAAAGGGTGCAGGCGACGGAGACGGCTCCTTCAAGTCGCGGGGAAAAGATAAAGGTGTTGCCGGGAAGTCGTTTTCATATTGAGTGCGAACAGGTTTTGGTAGCGACAGGACAGGAGAGCAGTTTACCGGAGATTCTCCCCTCTTTTTCAGGGACGGTAGTTCCCCGCCGGGATGATGGGGTTGCGTTTTTGGATAAGGAGCCTGCAGTTCACGAGAAAACGTTTGTCGCTGCCGGAGATGCAATTACAGGGCCTGCCAATATTGCTGAGGCTATTTTCAGTGGCCGGCAGGCTGCTTTTATGATGATGGACCAACTCAATCAGAGTGATGTAAATGAAAGAGATGATAGAGTAGTGGTTGGTTTGGAGCATTTGAACCTTGCCCTTTACCCGAAAGAGAGCAGGAAGAAATCTCCCCAAGAAGAAGCAGGGCGCTGTTTAAGCTGCGGCCTGTGTAATAGATGTGGAATATGTTGGGCCTTCTGCCCGGATCTGGCCGTGGAATATGCCGCTGGTGAATATCGTTTTCTGCTCGATTATTGTAAGGGTTGTGGCATATGTGTCAGGGAATGTCCTGCAGGAGTGCTGGAGATGGAGGTAGATTCAGATGGAGCATAAGCTTTTAAACGGAAACCAGGCGGCAGCTCTGGCGGTTAAGTTAGCCCGCGTGCAGATCGTATGTGCATATCCTATCACTCCCCAGACTTCCCTGGTAGAGAATATAGCCGAAATGTGGTCCAAGGGTCAGTTTCCCGGGGAATATGTCAGTGTGGAATCAGAGTACTCGGCTTTATCTTACCTGATCGGGGCCGGATATGCCGGTGCGCGGACCTTTACCGCCACGTCCTGCCAGGGTTTGGCTTATATGCACGAGCTTTTGCATTGGTCGGCGGGGGCCAGGCTTCCAATCGTAATGGTTAACGTTAACCGGACCATGGGAGCCCCGTGGAGCCTGGAAACGGACCAATTGGATAGCCTTTCCCAGCGCGATACAGGCTGGATGCAATTCTATTGTGCTGATGTCCAGGAAATAATTGATACGGTGCTCTTTTCTTTTCGCCTGGTGGAAGAGGCTAAAATACCCTGCATGGTGAGCTATGATGGTTTTATTCTTTCCCATACCTACGAGGCGGTAGAGCTTCCCACCCAGGAGCAGGTGGACTCCTTTTTGCTTTCACCTCCTACGGACCCCCTGGTGTCACCTTCCAGGCCGGAGACTATACAACCTGTCTGTGATTGGAAGGTCATCTCCAGGGCGATGCAGAGCCGACACCGCGACATGATTGCACTTTTTCCTTTTATTGAAGAGATGAGAGAAAAATTCCAGCAGGTTTTTGGAAGGCCTTACCTGCCCCTGGAAGCGGTAGATTTGGAAGAGGCGGAAACGGTTATCGTAGCGGCAGGAGCAGTTTCCCAGACGGTAAAAAGTGTTTTGCCTTACCTTAACCAGGATGGTTCACGCAAAGGCCTGCTGCAGCTGCGCCTTTTCCGTCCTCTTCCCCAGCAGGAGATAGCCGATCTGCTAAGTTCTTCGAGCATAAAGAAGGTTGTGGTGATTGACCGCAACCTTTCCTCGGGAACCGGGGGAGTTTTTGCCCAGGAAGTGCGGGCCCTTCTACAGAAGAGCACTTTTGGAGGAAAGGTATACGAGCTAAACCTGGCCGGCGGGGTGGATCTTACTAAAGAGATGCTGACCAGGGGGCTGGAAAAAGTAGAGAATGGATTAGGAGCAGGCGAAGAAGAGATTATCTGGGGGGTTGATCTGTAATGATAGAAACGCCTGTAGGAAGTTTTACCAGTGAAGAATTGATGCTGAGTGGCCACAATGCTTGCCCGGGCTGTGGGGCGGCCCTGGTGGTGCGCTACCTTGTTAAGGAAGTAGGGCAGAAAGCTCTCATAGTTATCCCTGCTTCCTGCTGGAGTATTATCTCGGGGGTGGTCCCCTTGCGCTGCTTGGATACTACGGTGCTGCACTGTCCCTTCCCGGCAGCGGCAGCGGTGGGTTCCGGTTTGAAGAAGGGCTTGCAGACCCTGGACGATAAGGAAACCCAGGTGATCGTGCTGGCGGGGGATGGCGGCACTTTCGATATCGGACTGCAGGGTTTATCCGGTGCGGCAGAACGGAACGAGAATATTATTTTTATCTGTTACGATAACGAGGCCTATATGAATACCGGGATGCAGAAGAGCTCTGCCACTCCATACGGTTCCCTTTCAACGACAACCCCTGCTCCGCGGATAAAGGATAACCCCAAGAAAGATATCCTCAAGATCATCTCCAGCCATCGTATTCCTTATGCAGCCACAGCAACTATAGCTTTCCCCGAGGATATGAGCTCCAAGTTTCGACGGGCCATGGAGGTAGAAGGATTCCGTTTTTTACATATCCTTACCCCCTGTCCCCAGGGATGGGGAAGCCCCGTTGAGAAAACCGTAGAGCTTTCCCGGGCAGCTGTTCTAACAGGAATTTTCCCGCTGCTGGAAATAGAAGATGGTCGGCACTATACCTTGAACTTTATACCCGATGAATTTATGCCGATCCGGGAGTACTTTAAACCCCAAAAACGCTTTTCTTTTCTTAAGGAAGAGGATCTGCCTGGTGTGGAAAAAGAGATCGCTTTAAACTGGGAAGAATTGCTGCTCCAGGTCGGGAAGAACAAGCTTTCAACGGAGAGCGAAGAATCATAAAA
>CAZMLU010000006.1:0-29793 GCA_964567295.1 uncultured Desulfovibrionaceae bacterium | reverse complement strand
GACGAAAAGACGAAAAGACGAAAAGACGAAAAGACGAAAAGACGAAAAGACGAAAAGACGAAAGCAGGGGGTTGCTTAGAGCCTTGCCCCTGCTTTTTTCGTTCCGAATTGTATTATGGGAAGCAGGTGAGATCCGTATGTGAGGCTATCCCACTTTTCAGGTAGTTTGTACCGGCTGCAGGTATTCTTGCAGGGATAGTATTTCTCCTTCCTCCCCGCTCTGCAGCTCTTCCAGTATTTTTCCTGTAGCTAGGGCGGTTTCCAGGGAGGTGAAACAGGGAATGTTGTATTCCACCGCAGCCCGGCGTATGCGGAAGCCATCAGTTTTTGGCATTTTCCCCTTGGTAAAGGTGTTAATCACCAGGTCGATTTTCCCGGAGAGAATGAGGTCGACTACGTGTGGTGAGCCTTCCCTTAGCTTGTTGACCGTTTCCACTTCTATCCCCGACTCTTTTAGCAGCATGGAGGTTCCCCTGGTGGCGTAGATTTTAAAGCCCATAGCATCAATTTTTTTGATAAGGGGGAGAACCTCACTTTTGTCTTTGTCGGCTATGGTAACCAGCGCATTTCCGGAGGGAGGCATGGAAAAACCTGCTGCCAGTTGGGCCTTATAAAGAGCCCACGCCATGTTATGGTTAAGGCCCATAACTTCACCGGTAGATTTCATCTCCGGCCCCAGGGAAGTTTCCAGTTCATAGAGCTTGGCAAAGGAAAAGACCGGAGCTTTTACAGCTATGAAATTTGCTGGAGCCAGCAAGCCTCCCCCGTAACCCAGTTGCGGTAGAGTTTTTCCAAGGGCAACTTTGGTAGCCAAATTAACCATGGGTGTGGCGGTAACCTTGCTCAGGAAGGGAACGGTACGGCTGGAGCGGGGGTTAACCTCAAGAACGTACAGCTCTCCTTCATGGTAAACGTACTGGATATTGATTATTCCCCTGCTGTGCAGTGCTGTAGCCAGCTTTTCTGTATAGCGTACCAGCTTCTGTTCCAGCTCAGGATCAACGTTAAGAGGCGGATAGACGGCGGTGCTGTCGCCGGAATGAACTCCTGCCCTTTCGATATGTTCCATAATGCCAGGAATCAGACAGTTTTCACCATCAGAAACAGCATCTACTTCCAGTTCGATTCCCTTCAGGTATTTATCGACCAGAACCGGATGGTTGGGAGAGACCTTTACTGCCGAAACCATGTAATCTTTTAGCTCTTTGCTGTCATACACGATCTCCATAGCCCGTCCCCCCAATACATAAGAAGGGCGAACCAGTACCGGGTATCCGATACGCTTAGCAATTATCACAGCCTCCTGGAAGGATACTGCCGTGCCTCCTGCAGGGCACGGTATCTCTAATTTTTCCAGCAGCTCGTCGAATAGATGGCGATCCTCTGCGGTGTTAATATCTTCTACATTTGTTCCGACAATAGAAAACCCTGCTCTGGCGAGGGGCTCTGCCAGGTTTATGGCTGTTTGACCGCCAAATTGAACTACCGTGCCCTGGGGTTTCTCCAGTTCCAGGATATTGAGTATATCCTCTTCCACCAGGGGTTCAAAATAGAGGCGGTCCGAGGTATCGAAATCAGTGCTTACCGTTTCGGGATTGTTGTTAATGATGATGGATTCCAGGCCTTCTTCCCTCAAGGCCCAGGAAGCGTGCACCGAACAGTAGTCAAATTCTATGCCCTGGCCGATGCGGATAGGGCCTGCTCCCAGCACTGCAACCTTTTTCCTGGTGGAAGTAATGGCCTCGTTTTCTGTTTCGTAAGAGGAGTAGTAATAGGGGGTCTCCGCCTCGATTTCTGCTGCACAGGTGTCTACCATCTTATATACGGGAGCGATTCCGTGTTTGTTTCTCAGTGCTCTGATCTCTCCTTCTTCAGAACCGGTTAAATCAGCTATAGTGCTGTCGGCAAAGCCCAGGTGTTTTGAGCGGAGAAGCAGTTTCTTGCCCGGCTTTTTGCTGCCGACCAGGCGCAGCTGTGCTTCCATGGCAATAATATTTTCCAGTTTATAGAGGAAAAAGAGATCAATCTGGGTGATGTGGTTGATCTCCCAAGAGGTGAATCCCTTGCGTAAGGCTTCGGCGACGGCAAAAAGTCTCTCGTCGGTGGGGTTGGAAAGCTCCTGGCGCAGTTCGTCGGATGACAATCCTTCAAATTTTGGCAGCTGTAGGTGAATAATTCCTATTTCCAGGGAGCGTACTGCTTTGAGAAGGGCTTCTTCCAGGGTGCGTCCCAGTGCCATGACTTCTCCGGTAGCTTTCATCTGAGTGCCAAGTTTACGTTCTGCCGTAGCAAATTTATCGAAAGGCCACCGCGGAAATTTCACCACGCAGTAGTCGATAGAAGGTTCGAAACAGGACCAGGTTTTACCCGTAACCGAGTTTTCAATTTCATCAAGGCGCAGCCCCACAGCTATTTTACTGGCTACCTTGGCAATGGGGTAGCCGGTGGCCTTGGAAGCAAGGGCACTCGAACGGCTTACCCTGGGGTTTACCTCGATAACGTAATAGTCGAAGCTGGACGGGCTCATGGCAAACTGTATGTTGCAGCCCCCTTCGATTCCCAGGGCGCGGATAATTTTCAGGGAGGCGGTGCGCAGCATCTGGTACTCACGGTCGGTAAGGGTTAAGGCTGGAGCTACCACAATGCTGTCGCCGGTATGAATACCCATTGGATCAATGTTTTCCATGCTGCAGATGGTAATGCAGCTGTCGGCTCCATCCCGCATCACCTCGAACTCGATCTCCTTCCATCCGCTCACATTTTTTTCAATAAGCAGCTGGTTTATGATACTGTACTTTAAGCCCCGAGAGGCCACCTCTTTCAATTTTGCCGCATCTTCGGCGATCCCCCCGCCGCTTCCGCCCAGGGTGTAGGCCGGCCTGACAATAATGGGATAACCTATAGTTTCTGCCAAGGACAGCGCGTCTTCTATGGAAGAGACTATGCCGCTGGGAGGCACGGGTTCATCTATCTCCCCCAGCATGTTTTTGAACATTTCCCTGTCTTCTGCTTTACGAATGGTCTCCAGGGGGGTCCCCAGCAGTGTTATACCAAGGCGTTCCAGGATTCCCTGCTGGGCCAGTTCCATGGCAATATTTAACCCTACTTGCCCCCCCAGGGTGGGAAGTAATCCATCGGGGCGTTCCTTTTCCAATATGCGGGTTACAAATTCCACCGTGAGAGGCTCAAGGTAAACACGATCAGCCATGTTAGTATCGGTCATTATGGTGGCGGGGTTGCTGTTGACCAGTATCACTTCTACCCCTTCTTCTTTCAGGGAGCGGCAGGCCTGGGAACCGGCATAATCAAATTCTGCCGCCTGACCTATGATAATGGGTCCGGAACCGATGACCAGCACCCTTTTAATACGCTCCATTTTAGGCATGAGGTTCGCCTCCTTTAACCTGATCCAAAAAAATTTCAAAAATATAATTTGAATCCAAGGGGCCCGGAAAGGCTTCCGGGTGGTACTGGACGGTGGTAAGTCTTGCTTTTTTATTCATCATACCTTCCACGGTTCCATCGTTTAGATTTTGCTGGGTTATGGATAATTCCCGGGGCAGGCTTTCGGCGTCAACAGAAAATCCGT
This sequence comes from uncultured Desulfovibrionaceae bacterium, assembly GCA_964567295.1. Lineage (GTDB taxonomy): Bacteria > Bacillota > Dethiobacteria > DTU022 > UBA8154 > SLJK01. The sequence goes on along the minus strand of CAZMLU010000006.1, from coordinate 26,204 downwards.
GGTTTTGAGATGTAATATAATTCTTGTTCTTTAAGAGGTCTTTTATGGGATGGTTGGCGCCGCGGTGACCGAATTTGAGCTTAAAGGTTTTACCGCCCATGGCCAGGGCCACCAGTTGGTGCCCCAGGCAGATACCCAACACCGGTAGCTTTCCTACAAGGACCTGCAGGGCCTTGATAGCTTCTGCTGCATTTCGGGGATCTCCCGGCCCGTTAGAAAAGACCACGCCTGCGGGTTCAAAGTCCATGATCTCTTCTGCGCTCAAGTGGGCCGGAAGCACTGTTACATGGCATCCCGCCCGGTGGAGCGTGTTGGCTATGGAGAGCTTTAGTCCCAGGTCTATGACAGCGATCCTGGGTCCATCATTTTCCCAGGTATAGGGTTTTTCAGTGGTTACCTGGGAGATAAGGTCCATATCGGAAATAGTAGGGGAGTTGTTCACTTTTTCCAAGAGAGTTTTATGCGGAGTATCTTCTGTGGTTATGATTCCCCTCATGGCTCCCTTTTCCCTAATGTGCCTTACCAGCGCCCTGGTATCGATCCCTTCCATGGCTATGATGTTGCTCTGCTGCAGGTATTCCTCCACATTCATTATAGAACGCCAATTGCTGGGCCTGGAACAAAACTCGTGCACAATAAAACCCCTTAAAAAGGGGCGCCTGGATTCAAAATCTTCTTCAGTTATTCCGTAATTGCCTATAAGAGGGAAGGTCATGGTAAGTATCTGACCACAGTAAGAAGGGTCGGTAAGAATTTCCTGGTAACCTGTCATACTGGTATTAAAAACAACTTCTCCTTTTGTTTCACCTCTGGCTCCCTTTGAGATACCCTGGAAAAGAGAACCATCTTCCAGAACAAGTCTGGCCTCCATCCTTTCAACCTCCTCAATTTCAAGTAGCTCCAAAAAATAACCTCCTCAGCCCAGAAGGCAAAGGAGGTTGCAGGCAGTATCGTATAAGTGTGCATATGCACCCTTAACCCCTTTCCAGCCTCTCTGGACTGGTTTAAAGAAGGCACTTTAAACTCATTGTAATTTTAGCAGTCACCAAGAAAGATGTCAATAAAAAAATCGCAGGAGAACAGGGTGTTTTGAAAAAAGCGAAATTGTGTTATCATGACAATATTAATGAAGGGGAGTCTGATTGATTGAATCGTAACTATGGAAAGTGGTTTTTAACCCCTGTCAAGAAAACAATTATTAACTATCGTATGATAAAAGAGGGCGATAGGGTTGCCCTGGGTGTATCAGGAGGGAAAGATAGCATTGCGCTTCTCTTTATCATGGCCCTGGTGCGCAAACATGCACCTTTTTCTTTTGACCTGCAGGCTATTTTCGTGGATATGGGTTGGGAGGTAGATCTGTTCCCCCTGGAAAAATTGTGCTCTAACCTGGAAATACCTTTCCACGTGGAAAAAACGGTTATCTCCAAGATTGTTTTTGAAAGAAGGAAAGAAAAGAATCCCTGCTCTCTCTGTTCCAAACTGCGCAGGGGGGCCTTGCATAAAGCAGCGGTGGCTTTGAACTGTAACAGTGTGGCCCTGGGGCACCACCTGGACGACGTCATTCAGACCTATTTTCTAAACATACTGTATTCCGGCCGCATGGATACCTTTAAGCCCCATACTTACCTAAGCCGCCGCCAGCTTAACCTGATTCGCCCGCTTATAGGGCTTACGGAGCGCACCGTCTCTGCCCTGGTTCGGAGAGAAGGTTTGCCCACCATTGCCAACCCTTGTCCCTTGGCCGGAAAAACTGAAAGGAAGGCCATGGGCGAGATAGTGGATTTTATGGTTTCACGCTATCCCGGGACTTATAAGAGGTTTGCGACCGCTTTTGAAAAAAGCGGTATCTGGACAAAGGAAGTATTTCGAGTAGAGGACTGAGGGCTTTGCCGTCTCCGGTTCCGAAACCAGAGACCGGGGGCCGCATTGTTAAAAAATAAGGCGACTTTATAATTCCCAAAAAAGGAGCTGAAGAGATGCATCCGGAAGTGCTTAGCCAGGAGATAGTAGAATGGTTGAAGGAACAGGTGGGAGATTCAGGGGGGAAAGGGACGGTCTTTGGCCTCAGCGGTGGCCTTGATTCTGCTGTTGTTGGAATCCTTTGCAAAAAGGCTTTTGACCAGAATTGTCTTGCCCTCCTCTTGCCATGTTTTAGCGAGGAAATAGATCGGGAACACGGAGAGCTGCTGGCAAACTCTTTTGATATACCCTACAAGATCGTCGAGTTGGACGGGGTTTTCAGGCAGCTGCTTTCAACTCTGGGGGGAAACCAGAATGGAGCGGATTCAAGCTCCCTGGTCGTGGCCAACCTGAAACCGCGCCTGCGCATGACGGTACAGTACTATTATGCGGCCCAAAATCATTACCGCGTGGTGGGAACCGGAAATAAGAGCGAAGTCATGATCGGTTATTTTACCAAGCACGGCGATGGAGCAGTAGACCTGGAACCATTGGGATCTCTTCTCAAAGAAGAAGTGCGGGAGCTTGCCGAACACCTGTCGGTCCCCAGGGTAATAATAGATAAAAAGCCCTCAGCAGGCCTTTGGGAGGGCCAGACAGACGAGAAGGAGATGGGTTTTTCGTATGAAGATCTGGACACCTATCTAAAGGGTGGAGAGGTGGAGCCTTCCCTCAGGGATAAAATTGAAAGGCTGATACGAAGCAGCGAGCATAAACGTAAACTGCCTCCCGTTTATGAAAAAAGGCCTGAAAGGCAGTAGCGGCTAATTTCGAGGGCAGAAGGCTTTTTGCGCCCGCCTTTTCTTCCCGGTTGCCAATTTGAATGATTATTATTGTCACAGGGGAGGAATTGTGATAGAATGTGTTAAAGTATAGATGGATTATTTTAAATCGCCTTAAACGGCGTCTTTTTTTACAGCAGGGTTTTTACTAAAGGGGTATTCGACTGCAGGCAAACGAGCGAGATGCTTTAGGGTTCCCCTACCTGAAGAAGGAGGTCGAAATAGTAAGTGTTTAAGTGGGAGAAAATAGGTGACAACAAGGTTCTCGTCGAGATCGAGGTGCCCAAGGAAGAAGTTAACGAGGCTTTGGAGAAAGCCTACCGCAAGATGGCAAAAGATATTAATATGCCGGGTTTTCGCAAAGGGAAGGTGCCCCGCAAGATAATCGAATCCCGTTATGGCCCGGAAGCATTCTATAATGATGCTCTGGAAATACTGGTTGATCCCGCTTACGCCAAGGCTGTTAAAGAATGTGGACTGGAACCGATTAATCAGCCGGAGATGGAGCTGGTGCAGATGGAGCAGGATAAACCTTTGCTCTTCAAGGTTACCGTGGAAGTTAAACCGGAAGTGACGCTCCCCCATTATAAGGGAGTGACCGTGGAACAGGTTAAAGAAGAAATAACTGCAGAAAATGTTGATAGCTACCTGGATTCTTTAAGAGAACAGCACGCCCGCCTGGTAGCGATAGAGGACGGTAAGCTGCAGGAAAAGGATCTGGCTGTCATTGATTTCTCGGGAAAAGTTGAGGGCGAGGTTTTTGAAGGTGGCGAAGCAGAAAACTATTCCCTGGAGATCGGCTCCGATTCATTTGTGCCAGGGTTCGAGGAGCAGCTGCTGGGGGCCGTGATTGGCGAAGAAAGGGAGGTAAAGGTCACCTTCCCGGAAGACTACCATAACGAGGATCTGGCCGGTAAGGAAGCAGTTTTTTCCGTTAAGGTCAAAGAGATCAAAAGGCCGCAGGTTCCCGATTTGGACGATGACTTCGTGCAGGAGCTTTCAGAAGAGTTTTCAACCGTGCAGGAATTTCGGGAGGATATAGAGAAAAAGCTGAAGGAGAACCTTCAGCACAGAAAGAAGGTTGAATTGGAGACCAAGGTCATCGAAAAAGTTGCCGCTGAGGCGGAGGCTCCGGTTCCCGACGCTCTGGTGGAGAGGGAACTGGATAACATGATTGGTGAGATGGAGCATTACCTCCGCATGCAGGGGTTGAACATGGAGCAATATGGGCAGCTGGTCGAAGGCGGACTGGAAAAAATCAGAGAAGAAAGGCGCCCGGAGGCTGAGAATCGTGCCAGGGCCAACCTGGTTCTGGATGCCATTATAAAGGAAGAAGAAATCGAAGCCACAGAAGAAGAAATCGAAGAGAAGATAAAAGAAGTGGCTCAAAAACAGGAAATGGATATGGAGAAGGTCAAAGAACTCTTTAGCCGTGACGGGCGCATGGATATGATTACCCATGAGATACGCTATAGAAGAGCAATCGATATGTTGGTAGAACATGCCACTATAGTAGAGGTGGATAAAGAACAGGAAGAGGCATCTTCTGAGATGCCGGAAAACGAAAGCGAAAACGAAGGTGAGAACGAAAGCGACCGCGAAGAAATATAGGAGAAATTTAGAAGGGAGAGTTAATTATGCAATGAGTGCCCATGGTCGTAGAGCAGACCAGCCGTGGTGAAAGGGCCTATGATATCTATTCGAGGCTTTTAAAGGACAGAATTGTTTTCATCGGATCGGCAGTAGATGATACGGTAGCGAACCTGATCATTGCCCAGCTTTTGTTCCTGGAGTCGGAAGACCCCGATAAGGATATAAACCTTTATATAAACTCGCCGGGGGGTATAATATATTCCGGGTTAGCTATTTATGATACCATGCAGTACATCAAGCCCGATGTTTCAACTATTTGCGTGGGCCTTGCTGCCAGCATGGGATCAGTGCTCCTGGCAGCGGGAACCAAGGGGAAGCGGTACGCCCTGCCACACTCGCGCGTAATGATGCATCAACCTATGGGTGGGGCCCAGGGGCAGGCTGTTGATATTGAGATCCACGCCAAAGAGATTTTAAGGATCAGGGAATCTCTTAATGATATCCTGGCTCACCACACGGGACAGTCCGTGGAACAGATTTCTAAGGATACCGACCGTGACTTTTTTATGTCGGCCGAGGCGGCTGTAGACTACGGGCTGATTGATTCCGTTCTGGAGAATCGTTAAATAGCAAAGAGGTGAAATTTAATGTTTAAATTTAGTGAGGAGAAAGGGCAGCTAAAATGCTCTTTCTGCGGTAAGACCCAGGAACAGGTGCGCAAGCTGGTGGCAGGTCCGGGAGTCTATATATGTGATGAATGTATAGAGCTTTGCAACGAAATCATCGAGGAAGAGGTGGAGGATAACCCTGAGTTTGACCTGGTTGATCTCCCCAAGCCTTCGGAGATTCACGAAGTGTTGAACAAGTACGTTATCGGCCAGGAAAATGCGAAGAGAGTTCTCTCTGTGGCTGTTTATAATCACTACAAAAGGGTTAACGCCGGACAAAAGGTGGACGAAGTAGAGCTGCAGAAAAGCAACATCATGCTTATCGGACCGACGGGGGTCGGCAAAACTCTCCTGGCCCAAACCATGGCACGTCTTCTTAACGTTCCTTTTGCAATCGTCGATGCCACCTCCCTTACAGAGGCAGGGTATGTGGGAGAAGATGTGGAAAATATCCTCTTGAAACTAATCCAGGCTGCTGATTATGACCTGGAAAAAGCGGAAAAAGGAATTGTCTATATCGATGAGTTTGACAAAATTGCTCGCAAAAGTGAAAATCCCTCTATTACCAGGGATGTTTCCGGGGAGGGTGTGCAGCAGGCTGTATTAAAGATACTGGAAGGAACTGTGGCCAGCGTGCCTCCCCAGGGAGGAAGGAAGCACCCTCACCAGGAGTTTATGCAGATTGATACCACCAATATTCTTTTTATCTGTGGAGGAGCATTCGACGGTCTGGAAAAAACAGTATTGAAGAGAACGGGTGCAGGCGGAATGGGTTTTGGAGCAGACGTTCGCCCCCGAGTGGACCAAAAAATCGGTGATCTTTTACGCCAGGCGCGGCCGGAAGACTTGATCAAGTACGGCCTTATCCCTGAATGCGTAGGCAGGCTGCAGGTAATTGCTGTGCTGGATGCCCTGGATCGCCAGGCGCTGGTTAAAATTTTGACAGAACCTGTTAATGCCCTGGTGAAACAGTACAACAAAATGTTTGAACTGGACGGTGTTCAGTTGGAATTTAAGGAGGGCTCGTTGGAGGCCATCGCTGACGAGGCGATTAAGCACAAGACCGGGGCCCGGGGGCTAAGGAGTATCTTGGAAGGGATACTTTTGGATATTATGTACGAGATACCTTCCAGAGAAGATGTTGATAAATGCATTATAACCCTCGGAGTGGTAGATAAAAAGGAAAAGCCAAAGCTTTTAACCTCAGGCAAGAATAAAAAAGAGATTTCCGCTTCGTAAGCTATTTTTTCCATAGTAATTCTTTTTGCCTTCATGCTTTGGCATATTTTTCTTTACAGGGTGACCTTAGGGGTCACCCTGTTGTATAAAAAGATGACCGGACGAATAATGGCGAGGCAGCTTTTTAGGTATAGATTGGAGTGAAACAGGTGGGGAAAATAACTAAAGATATTCCGCTCTTACCACTTCGAGGTATTATTATCTTTCCAGGAATGGTTATGCACCTTGATGTGGGGCGGGAACGTTCAATAAAAGCGATCAATGAAGCTATGACCGGAGATAATACCATTTTGCTTTTAGCACAGAAAGAGGCAAAAACAGAATCTCCGGGGGCAGAGGATCTTTATGAGGTAGGAACAATAGCCAATATTAAGCAAATGTTGAAGCTTCCCGCAGGAACTATCCGGGTGCTGGTCGAAGGGCTCAGCCGTGCTCGGGTCAAGGAGTATTTTCTGCAGGAAGATTCTTATTTCAAAGCCGTTATTGAAGAGGAAGAGCGAAAAGGTGGACGCCAATCACCAAAGCTAAAAGCGCTCATGCGCCATGTACTCTATCAATTTGAAGTGTATATTAATTTAAATAAAAAAATATCCCAGGAGACCTTAACTACTGTTTCAGAAATTGAAGAGCCGGGAATGTTATCCGATATCATTGCCTCCCACCTTTCTCTTGAGCCGCATAAAAAACAGGAGTTATTGGAAGCTTTTTCTCCCAAGAAAAGTTTAGAGAGAATGGCAGAAATATTAAACGAAGAGACGGAGCTCTTGAAGCTGGAAAAGAAGATTACCCTGCGGGTGGAAAAGCAGATGGAAAAAACCCAGAAAGAGTATTACCTGAGGGAGCGTGTTAAGGCGATCCAGGAAGAGCTGGGTGATAAAGATGAAAGTACTGCCGAAGCAGATGAATACCGTGAAAAGATAGCTGAAGCCAACCTGCCTGAAGAGGTTGAGAAAAAGGCTTTAAAAGAAGTGGCTCGTATGGAGAAGATGCCCCCTGCAGTGGCGGAGGTCTCCGTAATTCGCACTTACCTTGATTGGGTCTTGGAGCTTCCATGGTCGATCCAAACGGAAGACCGCCTGGACCTGAACGTAGTAGAGCAGATCTTGGATGAGGATCATTATGGACTGGAAAAGGTTAAAGAGCGAATAGTGGAATACTTGGCGGTGCGCCGCCTGACTACAAAGAAAAAAGGTTCTATTCTCTGCCTGATAGGTCCTCCCGGCGTAGGGAAGACCTCCCTGGCTCGCTCTATTGCCAGGGCTATGGAGCGCAATTTTGTACGTATTTCTTTGGGTGGAGTAAGGGATGAAGCTGAGATTCGCGGTCATCGCCGCACTTATGTGGGGGCGCTTCCCGGGAGGATTATCCAGGGGATGCGGCAGGCCCGGTCGGCAAATCCCGTTTTTTTATTGGATGAGATCGATAAAATGGCTACGGATTTTAGGGGCGACCCTTCTTCTGCCATGTTAGAGGTGCTCGATCCTGAACAGAATAACACCTTTAGCGACCATTATATAGAGGTTCCTTATGACCTTTCCAGGGTTATGTTTATTACTACGGCCAATAATCGCTTTAATATTCCTCAGCCGCTACTGGATCGCATGGAAAGCATCCATATAGCCGGTTATACCGAGGAAGAGAAGGTGCGGATCGCCCAGAGGCATCTCTTCTCCAAACAGCTGGAGGAAAATGGTCTTGCCGAGGAGCATCTCCATTTCTCAGAGGGGGCACTGCGCCATATTGTGCGAGAGTATACCAGGGAAGCGGGAGTCAGAAACCTGGAGAGGGAGATGGCCAACGTGTGCCGTAAAACAGCGAAGGAAGTTGTAAAGAACGAAACCCATTGTTTCACGGTTACCCGCAGCAATTTGCATAAATTCCTGGGGGTTCCTCGTTATCGTTTTGGCTCTGCAGAGAAAGAGGATGAAATAGGAGTAGCCACGGGGGTAGGATGGACGGAGACCGGCGGGGACCTGCTGGCTATCGAAGTGACTTTAATGAAAGGCAGGGGTAAGCTGATTCTGACCGGCAAGCTGGGAGACGTTATGCAGGAGTCCGCCCGGGCTGCTTTAAGCTACATTCGCTCACGGGCTTCCTCCCTGGGAATAGAAGAGAAATTTTACGAGGAATATGATATCCATATACATGTGCCGGAGGGGGCTATCTCCAAGGATGGCCCTTCAGCAGGGATAACCATGGCCACGGCAATGGTTTCTGCGCTCACCGGGAAACCGGTCAGTCGCCAGGTGGCCATGACAGGTGAGATCACTCTTAGGGGCAGGGTCCTCGCCGTGGGTGGAACCAAGGAAAAAATATTGGCCGCACACAGGGCAGGTATCAGGACCATTATAATTCCCGAAGATAACAAGAAAGATTTAGATGAAATCCCTGCCAACGTACGCCGCCGCATTGAATTCGTGCCTGTTGAAAATATTCAACAGGTTCTGGATAAGGCCCTATTGAGGAAGGAAGAAAACGAAGGGGAAAAGTTAGAGAGCGAAGATGAAAATAAAGAAAACGGAGTTCTTAAAGTCAGCTAAAAATCAAAGCGAATTGCCACCGACACAGTATCCTGAGATTGTCCTGGCGGGGCGTTCCAATGTGGGAAAATCTTCCTTGATAAACAACCTGGTAGGGCAAAAGAGATTGGCTGCGACCAGTAATACTCCGGGCAAAACTCGGGCCCTGTATTTTTACCTGGTCAATGAACAATTCTCTTTTGTAGACCTGCCCGGTTATGGCTACGCCAAGGTCTCCAAAAGGTTGATCAGCCAGTGGGCTCCTTTAATTCAGGAATACCTCTCCTCTAGAGAAAATCTGGTCCTGATTATCCAAGTGGTGGATCTGCGCCATTTGCCTTCCAAAGAAGATAGGCGGATGGCTGACTTTATCCGCTATTTTTCATTTCCCTCCCTGGTGGTGGCCACCAAGGCTGATAAAGTGCCCCGGGGTAAAAGGGCCGGGCATAAAGAAAGCATTGCACGGGAATTACAGGTAGCTCCAGAAGGGGTTTTTCTGTTTTCGGCTCATACCGGCGAAGGGCGTGATATCCTATGGAAGGAAATACAGAACAGCCTGGAGAAATAACGGAACGGATGGCCTGGTATTGCAGCTACACTCCGCTGGAGATCATTGCTTCCAGTGGATTTGCGCCTTACCGCTTTTTGGGGAAGGAAGAGCCCTCCCCAAAAGCTGATGCATATCTGCATCCCAATCTCTGTTCTTTAGCAAGGGCTATCTTGAACGGGGTCCTGGAGTTGAGAGAAGAGGAAAAGCCGGAAGGTATGGTGCTTGTAAACTCCTGTAATGCAATGGTCCACCTCTATCAGGTATTGAATACATACCGTTTTTTTAATCATCAGTTTTTGCTGGAGGTGCCCAGGCAGTTTTCCCTTGAGGCCGTGCGTTATTTTTCCGAAGTGCTCCGCGAATTCCACCGGGAACTGAGCAGTATTACGGGAGAAAGCTCTTCCCAGGAAAGCCTGTGGCATCAGATACACCATTATAATAAAAACCGCCGCTCTCTTTTGAAGCTTTATAACGGGCAGGGAGAAGGTGCCCTTGATGTGAAAAAAATGATGTCCCTGGTAAAGGACTTTACACAACTGCCCCCTCACGAGTTCGAAAAGATTGTTGCCCCACTGGAGCCTGAACATGTTTTGGTGCCGGTGAATGATTCGTCTCCCCGCCTATTCCTTTTAGGAAGCCCTATCTCTTCCTACCTGGTAAACATAATTGAAGAGCTGGGAGGGACGGTTGTCGCCGATGACCTCTGCATGGGAAAGCGCATACTGGATATATCTTGTACTCCTGAAGAAGGAGAGGATGTTTACGAATACCTTTCCCGGTTTTACCTGCAAAGAGCGCCCTGTGCCAGAATGAAGTCCTCTTTCCAAAGGATAGATGAATTAAAGTATGATTTAAAAAAACAGCGCATACAGGGCCTTATATTTTTTAATCTCAAGTTCTGTGAGCCCTGGTTCTACCTGGGTCAGTCTATTCGAGAAGAGTTGAGCGAGATTCCCCTGTTATTCCTGGAAGGGGAATACGGGACCTCCGGTGAGATCGGGCAGATGCGAACCCGGATCGCGGCCTTTTTGGAGATGCTGAGCTGATCGGAAAGGGAGGAAGAAATTGGGCATTTCGTTTGACAGGTTGAAAAGAAATATGGCCCGCAAAAGAGTGCGGAAGCTTTTGCGTTGGCCCCCCGTATACACTCTGGGGCGGTTGCTGGTGCAAAAAGGGGTTGTTAAATTTCCTTATCGCTCTACGGCCCTGACGGTAGATTATGCCCTGGACCAATTTCGAAAGACTTATAGCGGCCGCTTTCCCTCGGTCTGGACCACTGCTTTTTTTCCCACAGAACTGCTGCACGCCCTGGATATTTCCATATTTTCACCGGAAGTGGCTTCGGGAGTAGCGGCCGGTATGGGATTTCAGCGCGAATTTCTCCATGAGGGGGAAAACAGGTGGTGGGGAAGGGATAACTGTGCTTTTCACCGTTGCGCCATGGGCGGAATCCACCTGAATTTTTTCCCCCGTCCCCTGGCTTATTGCGCCAGCTCCCATCTTTGTGATGGTGGCTATCTATTATTTGCCAACCTGGCCCGCAAAGAAAATCTTCCCAATTTACTCATGGATGTGCCCCGCCACAACGACAAGAAAGCCAGGGAATATGTGGTTTCCCAGCTGCAGGACATGCTCACTTCTCTCCAGGAGATAAGCGGTCAGGCACTTGACCCTGACAGGCTGGAAGAAGCTGTCTCCAATGCGGAAAGAGCCCGACAGGCCATGTCGAAGGTCAATCAATTGAGGGTGGATCCCGCTTCTCCCATTCGGTCCGCTGAAGCATTCGGATTTCTATACCTTTATTTTACGGGACTGGGGAGCCGGGAGATGCCTGAAATATATGAGACTCTGGCAGGGGAATTAGAGGAAAAAATCCAAACGGGGACGATTACGGGAGAAAAGCCCCGTTATCGCCTGCTTTGGCTTCATTTAAAGCCTTTTTATCGCAATGACCTGTTGGATTATCTTGAAGAAAAGGGGGCCAGGATAATATTCGAAGAGTTTAACCATGTTTACTGGGGGGCGATGGATGAGAAAAGACCACTGGACTCTATTGCCGATAGGATGCTCTCCCACTTTATTTACGGTGATATTTCGCAAAGGTTGAAGGTTATTAAAGCGTTGGCGGAAAGATACAAGGTAGACGGTGTCATCCATTTCTCTCACTGGGGTTGTCACCAGAATAGCGGCTCTCTAAGAATTATAAGAGATTTTTTAAGAAAGGAAGGCTTGCCCTTTCTTTCCCTGGACGGAGATTGTATAGACGATCGCAATTACGCGGGAGGTCAGATGCAGACCAGGATAGATGGTTTCCTGGAAATGCTCTCCTAAAGGAGGAGATGAATAAGTGCCCGTTGCAGGCATTGATATTGGTTCTTTGACTACGGAGATGGTTATTTTAGACAAGGGAAAGATACTGAGCAGTATAATGCTTCCTACCGGATCTAACAGCCGCACAACTGCCCAAAAAGTTTTAAACGTTTCCCTAGAGGAGAGCGGCCTTTCCCCGGAAGACCTGAAATATGTAGTAGCTACGGGATACGGCAGGGTTAGTGCGGACTTTGCCACGCAAAAGATCACAGAGATTACCTGCCATGGGAAAGGAGCTTTTTTTCTGGACCCGGAGGTGCACATTATAGTGGATATTGGAGGACAGGACAGTAAAGTAATCTGCCTGGGGCCCCGCGGCAAGGTGACGGACTTTGTAATGAATGACAAGTGCGCCGCAGGGACAGGTCGTTTCCTGGAAGTTATGGCAGGAGCGCTGGAAGTGGACCTGGAGGAGTTCTCTCGCCTGGCCAGTAATGCAAAAAAACCGGTGTCTATCAGCAGTATGTGCGCGGTATTTGCTGAGTCAGAGGTGATCTCTCTCATAGCCGAAGGTTATCCGCGGCAGGAGATCATGAAGGGTATTGTTTCTTCCATAACGGAGCGCACCATTACCATGGTCAACCGCCTGGGAGTTGAGGGTAAACTGATGATGACCGGAGGGGTAGCTCGTAACAAGGCGGTAGTAGAGGGCTTACAAAAGGGATTGGGAGTTAAGGTGAGAGTGCCTGAAGATCCTCAGATAGTGGGTGCCCTGGGCGCTGCTCTTTTGGCGGAGGAAGAAGCGCATGCTTAAAAAGCAAGTTTTTTAAAATTTCTAATTGCGGAAATATCTTATTTATATTCCAGGGCCGGCTTCCTGGGGATCAGGCAGGAGGCCGGCTTTAAATAGGCGTGTTTTCACCGCTCGGGAGAGGGTGGCAGCCGCTGCAACTTTTATGATATCGGGCAGAATAAATGGTGCAACACCGGCCAGCAGCGCTGCCTCAAAACTGAGCCCGGTCAGCAGCGCAAGCTGTAGAATTCCCAGGGTATAGGTGGCGATCAAGCACAGGGCCATACCGCTCCATAAGGCTGCAAAGCTGTTCTTTTTCTCTGCAACCTTCCCCAGCAGATAGCCTCCTATAACAAATCCCCAGAGATAACCCCCTGTGGGCCCCAGGATGATGTGCAGCCCTCCCTGACCGTGGTGAAAGACGGGCAGGCCTATTGCCCCAAGGAGGACATATACCAGGATAGAAACGGCTCCCCAGCGTCCTCCCAACAGGGCGCCGGCCAGGAAAATACCAAATGTCTGCCCGGTGATGGGAACCGGGCTGAAGGGCAGGGGGATTGAGATCTGCGCCATCAATGCCAGGAGCGCGGCAAAAAGACTGCTCAAGATGAGGTTTCGCGGTGAACTTATTTTTCTCGCTCTTTTCATCCTTAACTATCCCTTCCAGGTACCAGGGATACTTCACCGGCCAGGAATCTTTTTTTCCCGCCGGAATCCCCTTCCACCACCAGGCCCCCGTTACTTTCTAAATCCACCGCCGTGCCCTTAAAAATGCCTCCTCTTGTTTCCAAAGCCACCTTCTTGCCCAGGGTGATATTCCACCTTTTCCATTCTTTAATAACAGGTTCGGTGCCGTGGAGGAGAAGTTCCCGGTAGGAATTGTCCAGTTCCTGGAGCACCGCGGAGCAGAGCAGGGCCCTCGGAATTTTGCCTCCGCTTTCGATGGAAAGTGAAGTGGCGCTTTCCCGCAGTTCCCGGGGAAAATCTTCTCTGCTGGTATTTACATTGATGCCGATTCCCATAATGATGTAATGTAACTGGTCCACCTCTGCTTTTAGCTCTGTCAGTATGCCGCAACATTTGCGCCCATTTAGGAGTAGATCATTGGGCCATTTTATGCCGGGTCGCAGGGAGGGGACTGTTTTAGCGATCCCCTTTGCCGTGGCGGTGGCACTCAAGAGAGTCAGGGTTTGTGTTTCCTGGGGCGGTAAGGCAGGCTTTAAGAGGACGGAGAACCAGAGGCCCTTTCCGAAAGGCGAAGCCCAGCTGCGTCCCAGTCTTCCCCTGCCCGTTTTCTGTTCTTCCGCAACGATTACCGTTCCTTCGGCGGCCCCATCTTCGGCCAATTCTTTTAACAGGGTATTGGTGGAACTAACCTGTAAATGGTGTAGTATCTGAGAAGGAGAAGCGGCGATAAGTGAATTATCCAGGTATTGGAAGATTTCGGCGGGGTAGAGCAGATCCGGTATTTCCAGCAGGCGATAGCCCAGGCGGGTGCTGCTTTTTATGCGGTAGCCTTCTTCCTGGAGTATATTAATATTTTTCCATACTGAGGTGCGGCTTACTGAAAGTATCCGGGCCGCTTCTTCGCCGGACAGGTAGCCGGGGGATTTATTTTTAAGCAGTTTCAATATCTTCCAGCGCATGCTATAATTTCCTCCATACACATGATTGTAAAATGTGAACGCTTGATTGTCAACTGCTCCGAAGCGATAGGTTTACATTTTCCCGGAGATCGGAAGGTGGAGGTTGACTTCGTTTGTTGAAAACTGTAATATATTAGACGTCCGGGTACAAGCACCAGGGGAAAGAAGGGTTAAAGAGACTATGAATGAAACAATTCCATCAGTTTATGAGCCGGAAAAAGTTGAGGATAAGATCTACCAGTTCTGGCTGGAAGGGAGTTACTTCGAGGCCTTGGGGGAGGAGGATAAAAAACCTTTCTCCATGGTGATTCCCCCGCCCAATGTGACAGGAACACTGCATATGGGTCATGCACTGAATAATACCATTCAGGATGTAATCGTCAGGTTTAAGCGAATGCAGGGTTATGATACGCTCTGGCTCCCCGGGACTGATCACGCCGGCATAGCCACCCAGAATAAAGTAGAAGAACACCTGGAATCCGAGGGGATGAGCCGCCATCAGGTAGGAAGGGAGAAATTTCTAGAGAAAGCCTGGTTGTGGAAGGAAGAGTATCACCGCCGTATTACCAGGCAGTTACATAAGTTAGGGGTTTCCTGTGATTGGTCACGTGAACGTTTTACCATGGACCGGGGATGTTCTGAGGCTGTGCGCCAGGTTTTTGTTACCCTTTATGAAAGGGGCCTTATCTACAGGGGCAACTATATGATAAATTGGTGCCCGCGCTGTCATACTGCTATCTCTGATATAGAGGTGGAACATGAAGAAAAGCCTTCAACCATTTCCAATATTCGCTACCCTGGTGTGGGATGGGATGGTGAAATCGTGGTGGCTACCACCAGGGTGGAGACCATGCTGGGGGATACCGCGGTGGCAGTTCATCCCGAAGACGAGCGCTACAGGGGGCTTGTCGGGAAAAAAGTGCTTTTACCCTTAATGAACAGGGAAATTCCTATCATCGCCGATGAGTATGTGGATCCCTCTTTTGGCTCGGGGGCGGTGAAGATAACCCCCGCTCATGACCCCAATGACTTTGAAATCGGAATCAGGCATTCACTGGAGATCATTTCCGCTATCGGAAGCGAAGGGAAGATGACCGGGGAAATGGGCAGTTACTCCGGAATGGACCGCTATCAGGCCAGGGAGCAAATTTTGCAGGACCTGCAAAAGCAGGGTTTTCTAAGCAAGATCGAAGAATATTCACATTCCGTAGGCCATTGCCAGCGCTGCAGCACGGAGATTGAACCCCTGGTATCCATGCAGTGGTTTGTGCGGATGGAACCCTTGACGGGTCCTGCTATTGGGGCGGTAAACGAAGACCGGATTCGTTTTGTCCCGGAACGATTCCGTCGGGTCTATATTAACTGGATGGAAAATATCAGGGATTGGTGCATTTCACGGCAGATCTGGTGGGGGCACCGTATACCGGCCTGGTACTGTTCCTGCGGTGAAGTCATCGTCTCCCGCGAGGATCCTACTCAATGTCCTTCGTGTGGCGGAAAAGAGCCGGAACAAGACCCCGACGTTTTGGATACCTGGTTTAGTTCGGCATTATGGCCTTTTTCTACCATGGGCTGGCCCCGGGAAACAGCGGATCTGCAGCATTATTTTCCTACCAGTGTGTTGGTTACCGGCTATGATATTATCACTTTTTGGGTAGCCCGCATGATCTTTATGTCTCTGACCTTTATGGAAGATATACCGTTTAAGGATGTCTGTGTGCACGGCCTTGTAAGGGATGCCCGTGGCCGGAAAATGAGTAAATCCCTGGGAAACGGCATTGATCCACTGGAGGTTATCGCCCAGTACGGGGCTGACACCCTGCGTTTTACTCTTATTACCGGTCAGGCTCCGGGAAACGACCAGCGTTTTCGAGATGAAAGCGTTGAGGCCAGCCGCAATTTTGCCAATAAAATCTGGAACGCTTCCCGCTACGTATTGATGAACCTGGAAGAATTTCAACCCTCAGGGCTTCCTTCCACTTATAGTCGCCATGACCGTTGGATTATGGACCGTTATAATAACGTGGTCCGGAAAACGACAGAGTTGCTGGATCAATATGAACTGGGTGAGGCGGCCCGGACTGTTTACGATTATCTCTGGAGCGACTTCTGTGACTGGTACATTGAATTAAGTAAAAAACCCTTACAAAACGGCGAGGACGGGGAAAAGGAAAAGGTTAAAGCGATCCTGAGCTATGCACTCAAGGGAACGTTGAAACTGCTGCATCCGTTTATGCCTTTTATCTCTGAAGAATTATGGCAGCACCTGCCACGAGAAAAAGGGGAGGAAGCCATCGTAAGAGCTTCCTGGCCCGAACCGATCCCCCGTTTTGAAGATGAGGAAGCCCGGAAAGAAATGAGCCTGGTCATGAATGTGATAAGGGCTATAAGAAACCTTCGCAGCGAGATCAATCTTGCCCCGGGGCAGAAGTCGGATATCGTATTAAGGATGCCGCAGGATTACGTAGAGCTGTTTTACGAGGAGCAAGATTCTATCGCTAATTTGGCGTGGATTGAACGTGTTGCCATAGTGGAGAGCGGAGAGGAGAAACCTTCCCAGGCCTTGAGCGCTCTTGTGGATAAAATAGAAGTCTACCTGCCACTGGAGGGTCTTATCGACCTGGAAAGAGAAATAGGCAGGTTGGAGAAGGAGCTTATTTCCCTTGAAAAGGACTTAAAACAGACGGACGGGAAGCTGGCTAATGAAAATTTCTTACGGCGGGCTCCTGTAGAAGTGGTGCAAAAAGAAAGAGTAAAAAAAGATGAGTTCAGCGTCAGGCGTGAAAAGCTGCTTTCCAGGCTGGAAGAACTCCGAGGCATGAGTTCACTTTGAGCGGGGTGAAGTTAGATTGAACTACGAAGAAGCGCTTTCCTGGATACACGGGATCAGCAGATTCGGAATGAACCAGGGGCTGGATAGAATAAAGGCCCTCTTGCGTGGATTGGGTAATCCGGAAGAAAAATTGGATTTTTTACATATCGGCGGTACCAACGGAAAGGGTTCCACCGCTGCTTTTGCGGCTTCTGTCTTGGAAGCCGCGGGCTACAGGGTGGGGCTTTATACTTCTCCTTACCTGGTACAATTTACAAATCGGATGGCTATTAATGGACTGGATATACCGCGCCAGCGCCTGGTGGAACTGGTAGGACGGGTTAAGCCCTTGACGGAGGAAATTGCCTCCGAGCCAGCCCTGGGACAACCGACGGAGTTCGAGGTGGTGACGGCCCTGGCCTTGACCTATTTTGCCCAGGAAGCTCCCGACATAGTGGTCTTGGAAGTGGGGCTCGGGGGCAGGTTAGATGCCACTAACGCAGTTTTACCGAAGGTCACCGTGATTACAACGGTGAGCTTGGAGCATACTCATGTTCTGGGAGATACCCCTGAAGCTATAGCCAGGGAAAAGGCGGGGATCATCAAAGAAGGGGTACCGGTAGTTACCGGAACGAAGGGATCCGTTTTGGATGTGGTAGAGGAAACAGCTGCCATCCAAAAAGCCCCCCTTTACAGGCTTGGGGAGGATTTTTCTGCAAAGGGCATTAGTAACGGTTTGCTGGGACAACATCTGCATTACAGTGGTATTTCGCGGCACTATGATAATTTGAAAATATCTCTCCTGGGAAACTACCAGTTGGAGAATGCAGCAGTGGCCCTGGCTGCCCTGGAGTTATTAAGCGAAAAAGGATATAATTTGCCCGAAGAGAGTATCCGCCGCGGCCTGGAAGTTACCCGTTGGCCCGGAAGAATGGAAGTAATAGGGAGCTCACCCCTGGTGGTGATCGACGGCGCCCACAATATCGAAGCTTTTAAAGCGCTGCGCGCTTCGATGTCCTCTCTTTTTGCGCACCGCAAACTTGTTTTACTGCTGGGCCTACTGGATGATAAGGTAGCGGAAGAGATACTGGCAGAGATCTTACCCCTGGCAGATGAAATTATTTTTACAAGACCCAACAGTCCCAGGGCAGCTGATCCCGGTGCCTTAAAAGATACAGCAGGGAAAGTGACTTCGAAATCTGTTTTTGTCCGGGAAGAGATTTCCGAAGCTGTGCGGCTAGCCTTTTCCCTGGCGGGTGCTCAGGACCTGATACTTATCGCGGGCTCTCTCTACCTTATTAGCGAAGTGCGCCACTTTCTTGCTGATCGCAGCCCGGAAACGGTATAAAAAAGTTATCTCTTTAAAAAGTTTTTCCCTTCAAGTTTTATGTTTGGGATAGCGCATTTCCGATTTCATTGAGAATATAGCTGCGGTCCCTTTCGTTGTTCACAAAGTCCAGCCTGGTCACATCCAGGGTCAGCAGTTTGCCCTTTTGGTATTGGCTGTAGTTTTGGCTGTAAAAGTTGTTGAGTTGCAGCCAGTAGCTATTTTCTACCTCCAGCTCCTCTTTTCTTCCCCTGGCTCGAATCCGCCTTATGGCTTCTTCACCCTCTACCTTGAGAAACACCATCAGGGATGGTGGGGGGAGCTCCTCCAGCAGGCTCTGCAGCAGACCTTGGTAAACATCGTATTCTTCCTCTGCAAGATAGCCCAACTCCAGGTACATGCGTGCAAAAATATCATCGGAGTAGATTGACCTGTCCATAACCACATTGCCGATAGAGGAAGCTTCCTTGTACTGACGGAAGCGGTTGGTAAGGAAATTTACCTGCATAGAAAAGGCCCATTTTTCTCTGTCACGAAAAAATTTGTGCAAAAGCTTGTTTTCATCTAAAAATATTTCTTCGTACGGTTCCAGGAGAAATTTTTCGGATACCATTTTGACCAGGGTGCTTTTTCCTACGCCCGTCATCCCGTCTATGACAATTTTTACCTGTTTTTCTTTTGAGCCCAACTTCATCACCTCTCCGAAAGATTTTGGGCAAACATACTACTCTGGTAGATTTTAGACATTTCCAACCTTATTTCCTTCCTTTTCCTTTTCCATCTTTTTTTATAAGTGCAATTTAGTTTATTTTTTTTGTGGCGCAAAAAGGATTTTCGAAAATCGTATCGAAATCTAAGACCATAGCTTTTCAAAAGTTTTAAGTTGTGTTATAATCCAAAACGTTGCTGGATAATGAATTGCGGTTTGTGAATGTATTAACATTTCAGATTATTTAAGATTTATATGTTTTGCAACTTGCGGGTAGGCTTATTGTTTTTTACTTACATACATAAGAATAGGCATCGCAAGTGCTTAATTCTTTTCTCCAGCTAATTGTTTTGTGCATTATCGGTCATACTTAACTGTGTTTACTTTAAGTAGTTAAGAGGTGAAAGACATTATGGAAGAGTTCACAGGAGAAAGAATTTTCACCATTTTGCCGGCGATTATTGTGCTCATACCTTTTCTCTCTGCGATCGTTGCCTTTTTTTTGACCCGGTTTAACCGTCGAGCAGGCGAAATATTCACAGTTTTATCGATAGCGGTAGTTTTTACAGCTATCTTTTCTATGTACAGTACTATAACAGCAGGTAATATTATCTATGGTCGCTACGCTTTTCTCTCCCTGCCGTTTTCCATCTCTTTTCGCATGGATGCGTTGAGCTTGTTTCTGGCCATGATCATTGCCTTCTTATGGCTGCTGGCCACCCTGCATTCCATCGGTTATATGGAAAAGGAACATGCTCACGATCGTTACTACGGTCTGTTACTTCTCTGTATGGGAGGCTGCCTGGGCACAGTGGTTGCGGGAGATCTTATCGGGCTTTTTCTCTTTTTCGAAATCATGGCCCTGACCTCCTTTGCGTTGGTTGCTCACGAGGAACACCCCTATGCCATGTTCGCCAGTGTGAAGTATCTTTTCATGTCTGTTGGTGCGGGTCTGGCCATTTTTTTCGGGATAGTCATTACATATTTTATCGGTGGAAGCGTTTCGCTGAGTGAGTTTGGCTTGATCAGCGAGGTTTCAACCCTCTCATTTATCGCTTTTATCTCCTTTGTGCTGGGGTTCGGCATCAAGGCCGGTATTTTCCCCGTACACGTCTGGCTTCCGGATGCACACCCTGCCGCTCCCGCTCCTGTGAGCGCCCTGCTTTCAGGGGTGATGATCAAGGTAGGTGCTTACGGCTTGATCCGGGTATTTTACCAGGTTTTTGGATTTGAGTTTTTACAAGCCGCGGGGTGGGAAAGGATAACCTTAATCCTGGCGGTGATCACCATACTGTTGGGTTCTGCCCTGGCCCTGATCCAGGACGATATTAAGAGGCGGTTGGCTTATTCCAGTGTTGCCCAGATCGGTTACATAATTTTAGGTATTTCCATGTTAAGCGAAAAAGCCTTGACCGGTGGAGTTTACCACATTTTTACCCATGCCTTTATGAAAGGAGGCCTCTTTCTTATCGCAGGCGCTATCATTTTGCAAACGGGCGAAAGAAGGATTAGCCATATGGGTGGGGTCGGGTTCAAGATGCCCCTTACCATGATCGCTTTTACTCTATGTTCCCTGTCTATGGTGGGTATCCCGCCTTTTAACGGTTTTGTCAGTAAGTGGCAGCTGGCCCTGGGAGCTCTTGATATAGGGCAGCCCATGATCGTGGTACTGCTCATTGTCAGCAGTCTGCTGAACGCAGCCTATTATTTTCCTATTGTAATCGCCGCCTTTTTTGCGGCCCCGAAGGAAGAGGGTCTGGAGGCCGGGGAAATCTCCGGGTCGCACCAGCTTGAGAACTCCGGCGGGATAGGGAAACGGATGGCCGAGGCCCCCCTAAATATGCTTATACCTATCGGAATTTTGGCTATTGGCAGCGTCGCTTTTGTCCTTATGCCTCAAAATTGGCCGCTTGATTTGGCCAAAGCAGTAGTCCTGGAACTATTTGTGAGTTTCTAGTGAATATACCCAAATTATAATACTTGAAGTTTTAAAAGGAAGTGATTGAAATAAACCTGGCTCTTATACCTGTTTTTGCTCCAATAATTGCCGCTCCTGCCCTGTTAGCGCTTTCTGACAGTTGGAGAAAATCATTGATGCTGGCTTATGTGGCAGGAATGATTGCTGTGGCCATCTATATCCTCTCTGCGGGAGAGTTGGGGAGTGTATTCTTATTAACTTCCACCTTCGCGGAGGATAGCGGTTTGGCCCCGTTATTTTTCAGCGAACATCCCTATGGGAGGATCGCTGCTTTCGGGTTTATTCTAGTGGGATCCTTTGCCCTTCTTTACGGCCTGCAGGTAGCTAAAGCCAGTGAGCAGGCAGTCTCCATAATTGCTATCGGCAGCGCGGTGGGGATTGCTTTTGCGGGGAATTTTCTCACCCTTTTTATATTTTGGGAGTTCCTAACCGTTTCAACCGCGGGACTGATACTGTTAAAAGGGACTTCCCAGGCTATTAAGATGGGTTACCGGTTTTTATTATTCCAGTTAGGAGGCGGGCTCATTCTTTTCCTGGGGATTATGCAGCATTACAGTGCGACAGGTTCCTTTTTGATAGATATACCCCAGGCGGGGCTTCCGTTTTTCCTCGTAGGTATTGGAATCAAGTCCGTATTTTTACCTTTGCACGTGTGGCTTCCCTGGAGCTATCCTTCGGCTTCTTTTGCCTCCAGTGTGGTTCTTGCGGGCCTGACAACCAAGGTTGGGGTTTTCGCCGTGGCGCGTATTCTTCCCGCTCATAACGGAATCGCTTTTATGGGGGCCTGCATGGCCCTGTTCGGAGCAATATATGCCCTTATGCAGAGCGATCTGAGGCGCCTTCTTTCTTATCACATTATTAGCCAGGTAGGTTTCATGGTAGCGGGTGTGGGCCTGGGAACCTTTATTGCCGTGGACGGCGGCCTTCTGCACATGGTAAACCACATGTTTTATAAAGCCCTGCTCTTTATGAGTGCCGGAGCCATTATTTATGCCACGGGCAAGGAAGATCTTCATGACCTTCACCCCCATACGGCCGAAGGGCGCAATCTGCCTCCGGTGTGGTTGACAATTCCCGCGGCGGTAATAGGGGCCACAATTGGAGCCCTTGCCATCGCCGGTGGGCCTCTCTTTAATGGATATGTCAGTAAGTACTTGCTCAAAAATGCTATGTACGGGGTTAACCCTATGGAGTGGATGCTTTGGGTGGCAGGAGTGGGGACCACCCTCTCTTTCTGTAAATTTGTTTATTTCGGTTTTATGAAAAGCCATGCCAGGATTATCAGGGAGTTAACCCCCACCATGACTATTGCTATCCTGGGTGCTTCTGCCTGCTGTATCTTGTTCGGTGTTTGGCCACAGCTGTTAAGCTCACTGCTGCCTTACGGTTCATCTTTGGATGTATACTCTATAGCAGGTGCCTGGGGCGCTTTGCAGATTATTCTTACGGGCATAGTTGTCTTTACGCTTATCGCGGGCATACTTGATCGCGGGGTACATCTGCCTTCCTGGTTCAGCGTGGAATATCTGGTTTATCGGCCCCTGTTGCAAGGAGCGGGCAAAGTGTACACTTACCTGGGAAAAATTGTGGAGGCGTTGGTCGATGGAGCTTTTGTCAAAGGGATTCCTTCCCTTTCTATAATCTCCAATGGGGTAACTTTTTTTGACGAAAGAACTCTCAGTTCGGTCGCAGCAGGAATGGCCGGATCTTCGACAAAGGTCAGCAGCGGCATCTATGATACCTGGCTGGGAGGAATCACCTCTTTAGCGCGCCGCTGGGGTATGGCTCTCAGGAGGTTTTTCTTCCTTGTCGTTAAGGTGGACTATGATCCTAAAGGGGATAGGATTTTTCAGCTTTTTAGTTTGATGAACTTTGATGTTGATTTTATAATCTTCATGGGAACTTTATTGTTGCTGTTGGGCGCAAGTATCTTTCTATTTTAGTTTAAGCTAGGGGAGAGTAATAACAATGGATGCAGTCATCTCTTATGCACCACTCTGGGCGGTTGTTTTGCCGATTCTCGGCGCACTGGTTATAAACCGGATTCCTGAGGACCAGGACAGGGTGCGAAACCTCACAGCTTTATTCACTGTAGGCATCAATTTTTTAATCGTTGCTTCCATGCTTCCTTTGATTTTGAACGGTTCAGTGGTAGAATTAAAATTGCTTTCGTTTATAGGCGGGTTAGAACTTTTTTTCCGGGTTGATCCGCTGGGAATCATATTCGCTTTCACCTCTTCGCTGCTCTGGATCTTTGCTATCGTGTATTCTATGGGATACATGTCACGCCAGCCGGCGCAGGGTAGATACTTCTTTTTCTTTGTTATCTCTATGAGCGCTACCATGGGGGTCGCTTTTGCAGGGAACCTCTTTACCATGTATATCTTTTTTGAGTACTTGACCCTTTGCACTTATCCCCTGGTAATTCATTCCCAGACGGAAGAGGCCACCCGTTCCGGAATTAAATACATGATCTACTGCTTTGGAGGGGGCGGATTAATATTATTTTCCCTTATCATTTTGAACGGCCTGGTTCCGGGTGCCACCTTTATTCCGGGAGGGTTTCTGGAAGCTACCACAGGAACTTCACATATGATGTTAATAATCATCTTTTTCCTGGCTGTTTTGGGTTTCGGCACCAAAGGTGCCATAATGCCTTTACACTCCTGGTTGCCGGCGGCCATGGTCGCTCCTGCTCCGGTTAGCGCCCTTCTTCATGCCGTTGCCGTAGTAAAAAGCGGTGTTTTCGGCATGACACGGGTTATGTATTATATTTTCGGTCCGGAAACAATCACAGATCTGGGTGTTATAGATTACCTGGCCGTGCTTGTTGCTTTTTCTATCCTGGCCGGTTCCATTATTGCACTGCGCCAGAAGGTGTTGAAGCTCAGGCTGGCGTATTCCACCATCAGCCAGTTGGGTTATATTACCCTGGGCGGCTTAATGTTGACACCTGCAGGCCTTACAGGAGGGGTCATACATATTATTAACCATGCCATCTTAAAAATAACCCTCTTCTTCTGTGCAGGAACAATCATTCGCTTAACCGGCAAAACGAGGGTCGATGAGATGCATGGCTTAGGAAAAAGGATGCCTATCATTATGATTGCCTTTGCCATCAGTGGCCTGGGGCTGATCGGTATTATTCCTATCAGCGGATATGTGAGCAAGTATTATCTCTTGACGGGAGCGCTGGATGGAGGCAGGCTTGTTTTTGCCATACTTATCCTGATCAGTGCCATGCTTAATGCAATGTACTATCTTCCCATAGTAATAAACGCATTTTTCAAAGAGGGCGAATTCGAGAAGCCAAAAGGCTTTGAAGCCCCGCTTACCATGCTTGTTCCCATAATTATCCTGGCAGTGATGGGTGTTTTCTTTGGCCTCTTTGCCAACCAAACCACCATTCCACTGGTAGAAAATATGGTAAAGACTGTTTTTTAAAAGGGGGAAAGAAGCTATATGTCACAGGAAGTCCTAATTTCTCTTATTCCTTTTTGGGCGACAATAGTCCCACTTTTGGCCGGGGTGGCTATATTTTTGACCGGTATCAGGCCAGGAAGATATTTTCCCAGCGTTGAATATGATGGTCTGCTGGAGAAAAGCACAGAACCCTCGCCTCCACCACTGGCAGGAGTCTTGCGAAACCTTTTTCTCCTGGCGGGGACAATTATTCCCTTGGCTCTTGTGCTTTATATGTATCCCATAGTACGCCAGGGAACAGTGGTTGTTGGCAAGATTGACGTGCTGCCGCCGCTAGGCCTTAATTTCCAGGTGGATATTCTTTCCCTGTACATGGGACTGTTATTTGCCTTTTTCGGTTTGATTATCGTTATTTATTCAATCGGCTATATGAAAGATGAGCCTCTGCCTCAGCGGTTTTTCGGTTTCATGATGCTGGTTTATGGAGGGAGTATAGGGGTTGTCCTGGCAGGGGACCTTTTCAGCCTTTTCCTGTTCTTCGAATTTATGTCTATCATGTATTTTGTGCTGGTGGTTCACCATGCTACGGCTGAGCAGGTAGCGGCAGGGGTCAAGTTTCTCTTTATGACCATCCTGGCCGGTGTGGCCTTGTTCCTGGCGGTGGTTATTACTTTCCGTGACACCGGTTCCCTGGCCCTGGATACACCGGGACTTTTTAACGATATTACCTCTTTTAGCTTGCTGGCCTTTCTGGGCTTTATGATCGCTTTCGGTACCAAGTCGGCCATGTTCCCCCTGCATTTCTGGGCACCAGATGCCTATACCTTTGCGCCCATGCCTGCCGGCCTTATTTCCTCGGCGATCATGTTAAAGACTGGCATTTATGGGTTTATTCGCGTTTTTTATAATGTTTTTGGAGTGGAGTTTTGGGAAACGGTTGTCTGGGATAACATCCTGATCGTGGTCGCTGCCTTTACCATTTTATTTGGTTCTACCATTGCCATTGCACAGGACGATATTCTTCGCCGCCTGGCTTATTCCGGGATTGCCCAGATGGGCTATATAATCTTGGGGATAGTGATCCTTACTCCTTATGCTCTTACAGGGGCCGTATTTCACATTACAGCCCACGCCTTTATGAAAGGCGGCATGTTTCTCTGTGCAGGGTCTATCATCAAGGGTACCGGAACTAGAAGTATTCGCAACATGAAAGGTATCGGCTATCAGTTACCCATAACCATGCTGGCTTTTACCGTAACAGCTATTACCTCTGTAGGGATTCCTCCTTTTAACCTCTTTATAACAAAATGGCACTTGAGCCTGGGGGCGCTCGAGATAGGCCAACCGGTGTTGGTTTTAATACTGCTTATAAGCAGCCTTCTTAACGCTGCTTATTATCTTCCTATTGCATACAATGCTTTTTTGGGGGAGTCTGCCGACGGGGCCGATATCCACCACAGGGACTTTAAAGTCAGCAACTTCAAGGAACCATCGGCAATGATGCTGGTGCCGATTATTATATTGACCATCGGCTGCTTTATCTTTGGTTTGCCTGTTTATAACCTGCCCCTGGATATCGTGCAATCCATTACAGGAATGTTTTACGGTCTCTGAGCCGTCTCTAAGGACGAGGTATTATTAAGCATTTTAATCCGGATACCTTTGCCTTTTTGTCGGCTTATTAAATTGACGATTTAGAATATCTCGATTATTTTGCGGGACGTCAATGACAGATTACGGGAGGGGGATTAGACTTCTAAATGGCACCTGCTGTTTCTGAAACAGGGATGCAAATAATGGAGTTTCAAAGTATTATACCTCTTTTACTGGTTCTTGTCCCCCTGTTGGGAAGCTTTCTTGTCTACTGGTCCATTGGTGCGGGTGAAGCGGTGC
>CAZMLU010000005.1:0-60775 GCA_964567295.1 uncultured Desulfovibrionaceae bacterium | reverse complement strand
TAACCTGGACCCAAAGAATGATCGCAAAAATAATACCTATAATCCCTGCTATAGGAGCTATGAATTCCACTTTTTACCTCCTCCTTTATAAAGTTCTTCTTTTTCTACTGCCAGAAAACGGTCAATACAAACACAACTGTACACTATTAATTACTGCCCTCTGTACTTCGGCTCCTACCTAAGTAGCTGAACAGATCCCTCCCTCCAGAATTATTTTAACTACCTTCCTACAATAATAGTCAAGGTAATGGACAGCATCATAAAAGCAATGGCCAGACCGGTGGAAACACGTCCCAAAAGATCGTCTATCCCTTTTTTCTTCCCCAAAAGGGTTTGTGCTCCACCTGCTATGGCACCAGACAGCCCGGCACTTCGCCCGGACTGAAGCAATACTGAAGCTATAAGAGACAGGCATACAATCAAGTGCAAAATATTCAATGCCATATGCAACCCCAAACACTCTCCTTCCTATACTCAGCCTTAACCACGGTTATTTTACCACAAGATAAAGATACTGACAAGCTATCTAAAAAACAGCACTACTCCCTTTAAAAAGTGCTGTCCTACCTAACTCCTCTTCTATGCGAAGCAGACGGTTGTACTTTGAAGTTCTTTCCGCCCTGGAAGGGGCCCCTGTTTTTATAAATCCAGAGTTAACAGCCACCGCAAGATCAGCCAGTGCAGTGTCCTCTGTCTCCCCGGATCGGTGAGATATGACACAGCTGTAACCGCTTTCCACGGCCATTTGTATTGTTCTTATTGTCTCCGAAATGGTTCCGATCTGGTTCATTTTGATCAGTATAGAATTAGCTACACCTTCCTCTATTCCTCTTTCCAGGCGCAACGGATTGGTAACAAAGATATCGTCGCCTACCAGTTGCAACCCCCCTCCCAAGGCTTCCGTTAGTTCAGCCCAACCTTTCCAATCTTCTTCTGCAAGTCCGTCTTCTATACTCACAATAGGGTATTTATCGATAAGATCCCTGTAGTAATCGATCATTCCTCCCGCATCCATCTCCAGACCTTCACCACGCAAATTATACTTTCCGTTTTCGTACAGTTCGGTAGACGCCACATCCAGAGCCAATAGAATATCGCTGCCCGGTTCGTAGCCAGCTTTTTCAATGGCTTTTACGATCAGTTGCAGAGAATCTTCATTAGAAGTAAGGTTGGGAGCAAAGCCTCCTTCATCTCCTACAGCAGTATTCAGTCCCTTCTCCTGCAAAACCTTCTTCAGGTTATGGTAAACCTCCGTTCCTTGTCGTAAAGCTTCGTTGAAGGTTTCTGCCCCCACAGGAAGAATCATGAATTCCTGAACATCCACGTTGTTGTCAGCATGACGACCCCCGTTTAAAATATTCATCATAGGTATTGGTAAAACGTTAGCATTCACACCACCCAGGTAGCGATAAAGGGATAGATCCAGAACATTGGCAGCCGCCCTGGCGATAGCCATAGAAACACCCAGTATAGCATTAGCTCCCAGCTTCGCCTTGTTTTCGGTACTATCCAATTCAAGCAATAAATGGTCAAGCTCACCCTGCTCCAGGGCTTCTCTTCCCCAAAGGGCAGGTGCTATTTTCTCGCGGATATTTTGTAGGGCCAAGGTAACTCCTTTACCCAAATAACGGTTTTTGTCATTATCTCGAAGTTCAACAGCCTCAAAAGTTCCTGTAGAAGCTCCTGAAGGAACAGCTGCCCTACCTATGACACCGCATTCCAGTGTTACATCTACCTCAACCGTTGGATTTCCTCGAGAATCGAGAATTTCTCTTCCATGGATATTGGAGATTAAAGAACTCACGGATCACTCACCTCTTTCAAATTTTTATCTGTATGACAAATTATTTTTTGCCTTCTTTCAGCTATCTTTTTTAAAGCACTGAACCGTGACTTCCGAAGATTAGAGCAATATTTTACCCTCCATCTGCCGAGGAATTGGCAAAGAAAGTAGTTTCAGAATGGTAGGGGCCACATCAGCAAGCTTCCCTTTTTCGTCAAGCTTAAAGTTACCTGATTCGGAAACAATTATAAAAGGGGTATTGTTATTATTATGAGCAGTATGGGGAGAGCCATCTGGCATCATCATCTTTTCTGCATTTCCGTGATCAGAAGTTACCAGGACAAAACCTTTTTTACCGAGCACTTTTTCTACCACCCGTCCCAGCTGATAATCCACGGTTGCTGCTGCTTTCATCGCAGCCTCCAAGTTGCCTGTATGTCCTACCATATCAGTATTAGCATAATTTAGGACCACCAGGCTATATTTCTCCTCATCCAGAGCTTTTAGAACTTCATCCGTTACTTCCGGCGCACTCATCTCCGGTTTCAGATCATAAGTGGGAACCTTAGAGGAAGGTATTAGCTTTCTTTCTTCGTCAGAAAAAGGCTCTTCCCTGCCACCACTAAAAAAATAAGTCACGTGAGCGTACTTCTCTGTCTCAGCAATTCGGAGCTGGTGTAATCCATGGTTAGAAATTACTTCCCCAAGGGTATCAGTCAGATATTCCGGTGGAAAAGCTACTGGGGCGTGTAGATCCTGGTCATACTGGGTAAAACATACATAGTAGGGAAAAGGAAACCTTGCCCCCCTATCAAAGCCTTCAAAATCATCTACCAGAAAGGTCCGGCTGATCTGCCTTGCTCTATCAGCGCGGAAATTAAAAAAAATAAGGGAGTCCTCTTCTTTTACCAAAGGGGGGTTGTTTTCATTTTCCCCCACTATAATTGTAGGGAGCACAAATTCATCATCTTCCCCTCTCCGGTAAGCGGCATCCAGTGCAGTTATTCCGGTTGCAGCTTTTTCTCCTTCGCCATAAACATAAGCACGATAAGCCTTTTCAATTCTTTCCCAACGATGGTCGCGGTCCATGGTATAATAGCGGCCTGAGATACTGGCTAAAACACCTGTGCCCAGGCTGGAAAATTTATGTTCCAGCTCCTGCAAGTAGGTTTTCGCCACTCGTGGAGGAGTATCTCTTCCGTCCAAAACAGCATGGACAAATACCTTTTCTAGGCCTACCATTCCTGCCAATTTCAATAAGGCATAAAGATGATTATTGTGGCTGTGGACTCCCCCATCAGATAAAAGCCCCATCAGATGTAGCGCAGATCCTTTTTCCTTGGCCTGCTTAACAGCTTCCAGTAAAACCGAATTATGGAAGAAACTTCCATCCTCAATTGCCTTACTGATACGCATTATCTCCTGATAAACGATTCTGCCAGCCCCCAGGTTCAAATGTCCCACTTCTGAATTACCCATCTGCCCCGGTGGCAGCCCCACAGCTTCTCCGCTGTTAGTAAGAAATGAAAAGGGGAAATTCCGCTGATAGTAATCCATATTTGGAGTATACGCCTGAAAAATAGCATTCCCCGTTTCTTTTTCGCCAAGGCCCCAGCCATCAAGAATTACCAGGACCAAAAAATTTTCATTACCCCCTGCGGACAAGTCAAACTCTCCTCTCTCCCCTAACAGCTTCTACCAGCTCCACAAAAACCGTTTCTTTTAGACTACTGCCACCTACCAGGGCACCATCGATATCTTCCCGGGAAGTAAAATCCGAAATATTATCGGGCTTGACACTTCCCCCATAGGCAATTCGGATTTGCTGGGATATTTCTCCCCATTTTTCTTGCAGTAAGGAACGAATAAAGACTGCCACAGAAGTAACATCTTCAGGATACGCGGCTGCTCCACTTCCGATGGCCCATACAGGTTCGTAAGCAACTATTATTTTTTTCAGAGTATCCCTGCTCGCCTTAAGCCCATCAAGGGCGATAAGGAGTTGCTCTTTAACCACCTCTTCTGTATCTCCGGCACGACGCTGTTCTCTGTCTTCACCGACACAGAGAATAGGCAGCAACCCTGCTTCTACGGCAGCAAACACCTTTTGAGCAACAATGTCGTTGTTTTCGCCAAAGTAATTGCGTCTCTCGGAATGACCGATAATTACATACGTAACACCGCTTTCCTTAAGCATCAGAGGGGAGATCTCCCCGGTAAAAGCTCCCTCTTTTCCCCAGTGCATGTTTTGGGCGCCAAGAATTAAATTACTTTCCTCCATAAGTCGGTGAAGGCTTTCCAGGGCAGTAAAGGGAGGGCATATAACCATTTCCACATCCTTTATTCCCACTACTTCTGCTTTGACGTTATACAGAAATGTTTCCGCTTCCGCCACAGTCTTATACATTTTCCAGTTGGCCATCACAATACTTTGTCTAATGGGTTTCTCTTTGCTCTTTGTCATGATCTAACTCCTACTCACGCTGCGTTCCTGTAACACATTTAGGCCGGGAAGTTCCTTACCTTCCCAGAATTTAAGAACGGCCCCGCCGCCCGTAGAAATATGCGTTATTTTATCGGTAAGGTTTGCGCTCGCCAGTGCCGCCACGATATCTCCACCGCCTGTGATGGATTCGGCGCCTGAATTAGCTACAGCCCTTGCGACCCCTATCGTTCCGCGATTGAAAGGAGGCACCTCGTAAGCTCCCAGGGGGCCATTCCAGATGACCGTTTCAGACCCTGCGATGACATCCTGGAAGGCTTTTAGCGTTTTAGAGCCGATATCTACCACGCTCCATCCTTCCGGGATCTCATCAATATTGACTTCTTTTCCCCTGGCACCGCTCTCAAGCTTTTCGACAATAACCACATCCTTTGGAAGTATAATCCGTGCGTACTTTTTCCCATTTTCTCTTATAACTTCCCTGGCCATCTCCAGCTTATCTTCTTCATAAAGGGATTCGCCTATAGATATACCACTAGCTTTTAAAAAAGTGTTGGCCATGGCTCCTCCCAACAACAAATTATCGGCCTGCTGCAAGAAAAAACGGATGACACCTATTTTATCGGCTACCTTCCTGCCGCCAAGGATAGCAACCAGGGGGCGGGCTGGATTCACCTTGCTTTTCTCCAGGTATAGAATTTCTTTCTCCATCAATAAACCGGCAGCAGCCGGAATGTACTCTGCAATTCCACAGGTTGAAGCATGAGCCCGGTGGGCAGTGCCAAAAGCATCGTTTACAAAATAATCTGCCAGATGGGCAAGTTTCCGGGCAAATTCCGGCTCATTTTTTTCTTCTCCCGGTTCAAAACGAATATTATCCAGTAGGAGAATCCCACCAGGAGGCAACTTAGCAATTGCTTGTTCTACCTCTTCCCCTATCACTGAATCTACCTTTAAAACATCTCTACCCAGCAATTGCGACAGTCGTTCGGCTACGGGATCTAATTTTAATTCTTCTACCACTTTTCCCATAGGCCTTCCCAAGTGAGAGGCAATAATAATCTTGGCATTTTTATCTACCAGGTAATTTAAGGTGGGCAAAGAAGCACGCATCCTGGTATCATCTAATACCAGGCCATCTTCCGATAAGGGAACATTAAAATCAACACGCACAAAAACCTTTTTCCCCTCCACGGGTAAATCTCTTACGGTCAACTTGGACATTAAAGCACACCCCTAAACAATATTTTATAAGCCCTAATGTTTATAAACCCTGGGCGCCCATATAGGCAGCCAGATCTAAAACCCGGAGCGAATATCCCCATTCGTTATCGTACCAGGCCAACACCTTAACCATTTTGTCACCAACCAACATAGTGGAAAGTGCATCGACAACCCCCGAAAACGGACTACCTTTATAGTCAATGGAAACCAACGGCTCAAAGGATACATCCAAGAAATCCTTCAGGTATCCACTGGAAGCTTCTAAAAAAGCATTATTCACCTCTTTCGTGGAAGCCATGTCCTCCAACTCTGCAACAAGATCCACTACGGAAACGGCAAAAGTAGGAATCCTGATAGCAGTTCCGTTAATTTTCCCTTCCAGCTCGGGCATCACCAGCCCTACATTTCTTGCAGCACCTGTGGTTGTAGGTATCATGGAAACACCGGCGGCCCTGGCCCTTCGCATATCTTTATGGCTAGCATCAAGCAAGTTCTGGTCGTTAGTATAGGAGTGCACTGTAGTCATAAGAGCCCGTTTTATGCCAAATTTTTCCTGCAGTACTCTCACTGCTACGGCCAGGCAATTGGTGGTACAGGAAGCATTAGAGATTATAGAGTGTTGAGCGGGGTCATAGTCCTTTTCATTTACTCCCATGACAACTGTCAGATCGACCCCTTTTCCAGGAGCGGTAATAATCACTTTTTTGGCTCCGCCCTGGAAATGTGCGGCCGCCTCCTCCTTACTGTTAAAGGCACCGGTGGCCTCCAGAACGATCTCGGCACTTGTCCTTTTCCAGTCTAGCTTGGAAGGATCCCTTTCTGAGAGAATGGCCACTTTTTTACCGTCCACTACCAGGTTCTTGCCCTCGGCCTTGACTTCCCTCTCGAAAGTCCCGTAAACGCTATCATACTTCAATAAATGTGCCAGGAGTTCAGGATCACGCACACTGTTTATGGCGACAACATCAACTCCGGGGTGCGAAAAAGAAGCCCTCAGGCAGGATTTCGCTACCCTGCCAAAACCGTTAATCCCCACTTTAACGGACATAATCTCCGCCTCCTTAAGATAGTACTTGATTCTTTAATGTATACTGCCCAACCTTCCATTTTTAGAAGGAAGTCTCAGCCTTTTTTAAGATCCATCATCATATAACTCTATAATCCGGGCAGCTGCTCCCTCATCCAAAACCAGGAGGTCACGGGGATGATTGCCTACTACGGCCACAATAGCTTTCGCTTTTTTCCTTCCCCCCGCCACCACAATAATGTTATGAACTTTATCGCCGAGTTTTTCCAGGTTAAACCCCAGGCTGGGTATACGCTCTAAAATTTCTCCCCGACTGTTAAAAAAAAGACCGAACACCTCTCCCACGGCTCCTTTGCTTTGCAGTCTTTCTATTTCACCGGGGGCTGCTCCCCTGCGAGCAGCCATATCTTCAGCGGTTCCTATGCCATGGACCAAAACCCCGGCAGAATTAATAAGCTCTACAAGCTCTCTTGTTTTTTTGTCTTGCAGCAGCATCTCCAGTGCTTCCTGGCTAAGTGAATCTGGCAGGTGGAGAAGACGATAATTTGCCTTAAGTTTTGTGGCCACACGAGCTGCAATAGTATTGGCCTGATAATCTACTTCTTCTCCCAGTCCACCTCTGGCGGGCACTACGGTAATCCCCTGGGGAGCTGGAAGGAAAGGAAACATTTCAGCAACAGCCGCACATGATGTTCCTCCTGAAACAGCCAAGACCATATCCTGCTCCAGGCACTCCCGCAATATTTTGGCTGCAGCACGCCCCATCTCCGGGAGAACAAATTCGTCTTTTTCCAGGTCGCCTGGCACCACTATTACCCGTTTTACTTTCAATAAATGCAATATTTTTTCTTCCAAAATGGTAATGCCCAAGAAATATTTCAGATAGGAAGGAAAAACTGTAACGAGGTTTTCTCCGGTAGATGTGAGCAGAAGACCTCTTTTATCAACGGCAAGCAGGCCTTGCTCTCTTAAAACTTCTATCTCTTTGCGCATTACCCTTTCGCCCACTTGAAAGTAAGAAGCCAGAGTGCGGCGTCCGAGAGGAGCTGAATAATATATTTTTCGTAAAAGACGATAACGATTTACAATGATCTTGGGGAACTCCGGCGCCAGCAGCGCTAAGTATTCGTGCCCGGGCTTTTGTGCTGTCAAGAACATACCCCCTCTCCCTTATCAGAACGAATATGATAAAGTATAATAAAACAGCAATTTACATATCTTCTATTCTGCACAATTATCAATATAATTACGGATATTTATGTTTTAGATGGCTGCAATCTTCTTATGCCTATTATACTATGAAAAACGGGTCAAAAAAAGTCCCACATGGATTTTTTTTGACCCGTTTTTTCTTTTTCTCAGCTTACAGCATATCTGCAGCTATCTTATCAATGGCGCCTGCGCTTGTAAGAAGCCTGTATATTTAATTCCTTACGATATTTAGTTATGGTTCGCCTGGAAACATCAATCCCCAAACTCTTGAAAATATCCTCCAATTCCCTGTCACTATAAGGAGCACTACTATCTTCTTTTTCTATCAGCTCTTTCAAATGAGTTTTGATACTCAAGACAGAATGCTTATCATTACCTTTCTGGCCGCTTAGCCCCCCGCAAAAGAAAAATTTTAAGGAAAAAAGTCCACGGGGAGTCTGCATGTATTTATTAGCTGTAACACGGCTAATGGTAGATTCATGCATGCCCACCTCTTCAGCAACTTCTCGAAGTGTCAGGGGCTTTAGGAAATGAATACCCTTTTCCAAAAAAGGACGCTGAATATTTATAATCTGCCGGGTAACGTTGTAAAGGGTTGTACGCCTCTGTTCTATGCTTCTGATTAGCCATAATGCACTTCCCAGTCTTTTTTTGATGTAACCACGTATTTCTTCGTCTCCATTACCCCGGAGCATGTTCCGGTAAAAAGGATTGATTACCAAATGCGGTATATTGTCATTGACAGTTATAATGTAATCTTCCTCAATTTTCTCCACAATGATATCCGGAACGATATATTTTACTTCCTGTCCACTGCCATAACATGCTCCGGGTTTGGGATTTAAAGAACAAATATAGTCCACCACCACCTGGATCTCACTATGGCAAATCCCCATTTTCTGTGCAATAAAGCGATATCCCCCTTCAGCAACATCGGTCAGATGTTCTTTAATAACGGTCTCGACAGCTGTAGGGACATTACTGCGTTCGCTTATTTGGAGCAGCAAGCATTCTTGCAGATTCCTGGCTGCTATACCAGGTGGCTCAAAGGATTGGACAAGTTTCAGAACCTTTATTAATTCATCTTCTTCTACTCCCAGGGAACGGGCATGATCTGCTATCTCCCCCCGGAAATATCCATTCTCGTCAAGACTTCCGATGATATATTCACCCAGAAGGCCTGTCGTGCTATTTATTACAGAAGTATGGAGCTGAAAGAGAAGATGTTCCTGCAAACTTGTTTCAGAGGATATGAAATATTCTACAGCGGAAAAATCACTTCCGCTTTTTTGATAACTCCAGGAATGCTGATAAGGTTCTTCATCACTAAGATACTCCTCCAATTCAAAGTGAGAGTCAGGTGCAGTCCTTTCATTCTCATCAACAAGTGGTTCGCCTTTAGAATCAACTTTTTCATTTTGCGAAGTTTCCTCAGGGCAATCCACTTTCGTATTCAGCTCTAACAGAGGATTATTTATCATTTCTTCCTGAACATAACTATTTAGCTCCAGGGAGGAAAGCTGCAAAAGGCCGATGGCCTGCTGCAGTTCAGGAGTCATCACCAGTTTTTGTGATTGTTCTGCCTTCAACTCGAAATGTAACGACATAAGATAAACCTCGTTTACCTTTGCATAAAAAAATAGGCCCGCTAACTTATCAAAAAATGAGGCTTTTTGTGCTTACTCTTATATTCCATATATTTTTGAAAATTCCTGCTTGTACTGTCCTTGTTCTTAATCATATCAACCTTTAATTTTCTGGGCGAGGGTGTTCAAACGTCGCAAACGATGATTAACCGTTGACTTGCTGAGAGGAGGATAGACCTTATTCCCTAACTCTTGCAAGGTTGATTCTGGAAAACGTAGACGAAGAAAGGCAATTTCTTGTAGAGAGGCAGGAATACTTTCCAGACCGATAGAATCCTGGATAAGCTTGATATTGCTAATCTGTTCCTGGGAAGCAAATACGGTTTTAGTTAGGTTGGCTGTCTCGCAGTTTACCAGGCGATTAATCTTGTTTCTAACACCCTTCATAACTCGCACATTTTCGAATTGCAGCAGAGCATTTGATGCAGAGATAACTCTTAAAAATTCTCCGATGTCATCGCCACCTTTTAGATAGATAACGTAATCTTCTTTGCGTTGAAAATATCGGGCTTCTAATTGGAACATCTTTAGTATTTCTATTACCAAAAGGGCATAGCCCTCGTATGGCATGGCAATCTCCAGGTGGTAGTCTTTTTCCGGGTTGGTTATAGAGCCCCTTGCCATAAAAGCAGCCCTTAAATAAGCTCTGCGGCAACATTGCTTGTTCAGGTCTTCAGGGAGGGTTTCTTGAGATTTATCTTGAGCAACATTTTCTTCATTTTCATGCACCAAAAAACCGAAAGTATCCAGCGTTTTTAATACACTATCCCGTTGTCCCACCTGCAATAGATAATTATTGTTTTCCTGCAGTCTCTTTACTCGACATAGCAAGATCTCGGGTGTTTCCCCGAACCAGCGCTTAAAGAGTGAAAAGAGACGCCTTGCTACAGATGCTGCTTCTGTTTGTATGCTAAGCTTGAAATATTCCTCGCTGATGACCACCATGCCACTCATCTGTAGAAATGCCTTGAGTTCGGCATGTTCACAGCACTTGCTATTTATT
Source organism: uncultured Desulfovibrionaceae bacterium (assembly GCA_964567295.1). Lineage (GTDB taxonomy): Bacteria > Bacillota > Dethiobacteria > DTU022 > UBA8154 > SLJK01. The sequence continues at coordinate 50,437 of CAZMLU010000005.1, read as the reverse complement.
TTTCGCCTTGCCAGCTCACTCTTCAATTGCCTGGCAAATGACGGCATAAACTGGTTCACCTTCCCCATCTAATATTAAAAACATCTGATTAGGGGAGAAATTTCTTCGATATCCCCCTGCAGAATCAATATACAAAACCGCCTCCTAAAATGTAATCAGATTATGTTTTATTTATATCGCGATGCTCAATCCTGGCCTGATAGTTTTTCTCATCCAACATCCGGCCCAGCTCAATGGAAAGGGCTACAGAACGATGTTTTCCACCTGTGCATCCTATAGCTATAGCCAGCTGGGACTTTCCTTCCTTAATATAATATGGCAGTAAGAATTCCACCATATCTTTGAGCTTTTCAAAGAAACGATGTGTTACAGCCCACTTCCAAATATAGTCCTTTACCTCCTGCTGATCTCCGGTAAGCGGACGTAAAGAATCAACATAATGCGGGTTAGGAAGAAAACGGACATCAAAAACAAGGTCGGCATCCAGTGGCAAACCGTACTTATAACCAAATGAGATAATTGTTAAGAGAATCGATTTCTCCCTTTCCGCGGGCGCATAAAGACGGGAAATCTTCTCTTTAAGATCTGCAAGGGAAAGGTCGCTGGTATCAATAATAACATTTGAGTTTCCCCTGATATCCTCCAATAACCCTCTTTCTTCCCTAATAGCAGCTACCATCCCCCCTTTATCTGCCAGAGGGTGGCGCCTCCTGGTCTCCTTGTAGCGCTTGATAAGTACCTCTTCCGCTGCCTCCAGAAAAAGAATTTCGTAACCAAATCCCATATCTTCCAATCTATCCAGGGCCTCAAAAAGTCCGCTAAAAAGCTCTCCTCCCCTGATATCACAGACCAGGGCAACCCTGTTTATCTTGCCTTCTGACTGGATACACAGCTCAGCAAACTTGGGTATCAAGGCGGGAGGAAGATTATCCATGGCGAAAAAACCCAGATCCTCGAAACTATGCAAGGCTCCACTCTTTCCCGCCCCTGAAAAACCGGTAATTAGAACGAAACTTCCCTTAAACAATGAAAGCACCAGCTTCCTTGAACAGGTAGTTTTGGAAAAAGGACATCCCATCTTCTTCAATACTATTAGTCAAAATGGTTATAACCTTGCGCATGCAAAGGCAAAATTTGCTCATGATGATCAACTAATTCCACTCCCCCCGTCTGTTCCATCATCTGCCCAATAAGCGTCAGTGGAGTGCCTGTTACCCTTTTCAAGATTCGGGCCAGTTTACGAGCTTTAAGGGGGGAACCCTTTCCACCAGGGATAGTAAGGAGAAGCTCCAAATCTTCACCTCCATAAAGGGCCCAGTCCAAAGGGTTAATCCCCAGTTGAGCGGCCAATGAAACTACTGCCTCATCAAGGGGAATACGGTGCTGGTAAATCCTTGCCCCCAGGCCGCTGGCCTGGGATATCTCGTGCAGTTCTGAAGCCAGGCCGTCACTAATATCATTCATGGCACCGACCGTCTCACTTTCAATCAGGGCTGTAGCTTCTCTAACCCTTGGAAAAGGGGTAAGGTGAGCCTGTATAAGCCTTTCTCTTCCTTTAATTTGCAAATGCTCTTCGCTACTGAGACAAGATAAGCCTGCCGCTGCCAAACCCATCATCCCCGTAACCAGTATCAGATCTCCCGGGTTGGCACCGGATCGATATGTCACAAGGGAGCGATAGGCCTCTCCTATTATACATATATCTATCACAAGGCAGTTCGGAGAAGCACAAGTATCTCCCCCCACAATGGTAACCCCATGTTCTTGAGCCAATTCGGCGATACCGGCATAAATCCCTTCCGCAAAGGCAACTTCCATCTCCGGCTTGAGTCCCAGAGAAACAAGGGCCCAGCGGGGCTTTCCTCCCATAGCAGCAATATCACTGAGGTTAACCGCCAGCGCCTTCCAGCCGATCTGCTGGGGAGTGAAGTAAGATAGTTTAAAATGCTTTCCTTCCACCATCATATCGCAGGCAGCCAGAATACGAGTGCCAGAAGTAGATTGCAACACCGCCGCATCATCACCGATCCCACGGATCACACCCTGTCCGGCACCTCTGCCCACAGGCCCTAGAGCCTCGGCCAGCCTCTCAATAAGAGCAAATTCCCCGATATCTTTAATTCTTGGTCCAGAGTTACTCATAATAAACACAACCCTGCCCTGTTATTATTGGTTGCTAGTCTCAATAAATTGTACAAAACCTTCTATCCCGAAGCAAGGATTACTTTACCTTAAAATATACCTGTTTCCTGGAAATGTTTTTTCCCGCGGCTTCGGAGAAAATCTTTCAGTTTCCGCAGATCCGTATTTACGATCTGCTCCATGTTAATTCCGGCCTCCAGTGCAAGCTGCAGCGCCCTGTCGTTTTTACCCACGTGACGAGCAATATGGGCATCGCTGTTAATCGCAACAAGCCCGCCATGGACTGCTATAAATCCTGCTATCTCCCGGCATCTTGTCTTGCTTCCCCTGCGTGTAATAAAAGAACTGTTATTGATCTCCAACAGTTTGCCTTTCTCTCTTGCAGCAAGCACTAGTGCCTCTTCGTCAATGGGAAAGTCAGGATTTCCGGGATGGACAATTCCGTCTACATAAGGATTCTCAAGGGCATTCAAAAGGGCATCGGTATTAAGAGAAGGGCTGGCGGGCTGGATACAAGGAATATGCAGCCCGGCCCAAATCAGATCAAGGGGCTGCAAGTAATGATCGGGAAGGTCTAAAGTGCCATCTTTTTCGATGATATTTGCCTCCACTCCCCGCAGTACCTCTACCCCATTTTCTTTCTTCGGCAGGACTAATAGGTTTCCAAAATAATAACGGTGGGGAGCCCCTGGTATGGCCGGGCCGTGGTCCGTAAAAGCAATGGCGTGCAAACCTTTTTCCGCAGCAGCATTGATTATCTCCGCCACCGTGCTGTAAGCATGGCCGCTGGAAATAGTGTGGATGTGAAGGTCAGCAAATAGTTTGGGAGTATCCAATTATCCATCACCTTCTTATGGTTAATAAAAGGGCAAAACCTTTGTAAAAAGTTTTCCCCTATAACAAATACTCTTCTATAAAATGGGCAACTCCATCCTCCCGGTTGGAAAGGGTGACGAAATCAGCAAAAGCACTGACCTCTTGAGGAGCATTGGCCATGGCCACCCCTAAACCGGCATATTGGAGCATGTCAATGTCGTTATAGCTGTCACCTATGGCAGCGATCTCTTCACGATCGATGCCCTTTTTGTCAGCCAGAAAATGGATCGCTTGACCCTTGGTAGCTTCAGAACTGGTAATCTCTAAGAATGAAGGGCGGGATTGTAGCACAGTGAGGTTGGAGGTATATTTTTCTTTCAGCATCTTCTCCAACGGACCGAGATCTTTTCCTTTCTCGACTACAGATAGTTTAATAGGTTCTTTTTTGTTCCTGGAAACAAACTCCCCCAAATCTCCTACGGTCTCTACCGGCACAGAAACAATCTGCTGGTAAAAACGTGTATGCTCATTTTCCTCTTTTACAAAAAGACGGTCATCCATGTAGCAGTTCAGGTGGCAATCTTGTTCCTCTGCCAACTGGATAATTTCCAGTGACAGTTGCCAGGGGAGAGGGCAATAGCGCATAATCTTACCGTTATCGCTTCTTCTGATTACCGCCCCGTGGTATATTATAAGGGGCAGTTCCACTCCTAATTCAAGAGCAAATTTTTTTGCAGAGCGGAACATACGCCCTGTAGCTATGGTTACCTGGAGGCCCTTATTCAAAGCTTTTTTGACAGCTTCCCTGTTGCGCATAGATATCTGGGATTCCTCATTTAAAAGGGTTTCATCAAGGTCTAAGGCCAACATTTTATATTTCATTGATAGCTTTCCTTCCCCTAAAGTAATATGCAACACCACATGGCTCAGTAAGAATAATAATGGCCTTGGCAAAAAACTACTTACATACTAGCTTACAGTGAAAACCTGTCCTTGTCAATATAAGGGCAAAATGTTAGCAGGAGCAAAAAAATTTGAGCCGCAGACTTAACAGGCCGACAAATCCTTAAAGATACTCAACTTAGGGGGTGTAGGCATGGTGCAAATCAAGATTATAGAAAAGGATATTCCAAGGTTATGTTTAATATAAAAATTATAACTTGTATGCCTATTTGAAAAGGAGATTTACAATGACAGAATGGTTTTTAGAAGTATTCCCTCTTATAATAACTTTATCTGTATATGCGGTTGGTTTGATAATTTTTTTTGAAAACCGTTCTCCTCACCGAACACTCTACTGGTTGCTTGTCCTGGCCTTCCTGCCCGTGATAGGTCTTCTTTTTTATCTATTCTTTGGGAGAAGCTCTTATCGGTATAAGTTTTTCTGGAAAATGAACCACCATGACATTCCCGAGTTAAAAGAAAGGTTAGAAAACACAAGAGGAACTGCCCATCTTATGCTGAACGATGCCGTTACCTTAAAAAATAAAAAACGCCTTTCCCGTATTATTTCTGCTATAAGCCCTACTTATGTTAGCTTTAACAATCAGTGTAGGGTTTTAAATAATGGAGAAGAAAAATTTCCTGCTATTTTTGAGGCGATCAAGAAAGCCAAACACCATATCCACCTGGAGTACTTTATAGTTCAAAACGACGAGGTTGGTAAAGAATTAAAAAATCTGCTTATGGAAAAAGCTTCCCGGGGCGTAAAAGTCCGCTTCCTATATGATGGACTGGGCAGCCGAAAATTAGGAAGACGTTACCGAAATGAGCTGCAAAAGGCACAAGTTAATACTGCCGCGTTTATGCCCCTTACTTTACCGGTTCCCAGCACATGGATGAACTATCGAAACCACCGTAAAATACTTATAGTTGACGGAGAAATCGGCTTTTTAGGAGGAATTAATATCGGAGAAGAATATATTCATGGGGGACACCGCTTTCAATTTTGGCGCGATACCCACCTGGAAATCAAGGGAGATGCTCTGGACATTCTGCAAGGTGTTTTTATCAGCGACTGGCAGTTTACTACCGGGGAGAAAATAGAAGGAAAGGAATATTTTCCTCATAGAGCTCATATAGGCAACAAAGCGGTTCAAATTGCAGCCAGCGGACCTGATGGTAACTGGGAAGCCATCCATCATGCATATTTCACTGCAATCGCAACTGCGAGAGAAACTATTTACATTACCACCCCCTATCTCATTTTAGATGATAGTATCGCCACTGCTCTAAGAGCGGCAGCCCTGGGAGGAGTAGATGTTAAAATTGTATTTCCCGGAAAACCGGACCACCGTATAGTTTACTGGGCCAGTTATTCGTATTTTGCTGACCTGCTTCGAGCAGGTGTAGAAATATACCTCTATCAAAAAGGATTTATCCATGCCAAAACCTTAACCGTTGACAGTCAGGTTTCTGTTATCGGAACGGCAAATATGGATATGCGAAGCTTTTATTACAGTTTTGAAATCAATGCTTTCATTTATGATAAAGAAATCACGCGAGAGCTGGAAGAATCTTTTTGGGTGGACGTTTCAAACAGTATTCCTGTCAACCTGGCAGAATATTTACGGAGGCCCATACACATAAAATTCAAAGAATCCGGAGCCAGGCTGCTTTCGCCCCTCCTCTAGATCCCTTAAATGTTTTCAAAATTACGCAAGGGCTTTTAAGAGATGGATGAAAATCCTGTAGCGGGGCAATAGAGCATCTTCCATCTCCACTTCCTGGATAAAAATCTCTTCACTGAAATTCCTCTCTTCCTGCCACGATTGCAAAAACTCATAAGTAGCTTTTCGCCAGGGATGGGATATCAGTATCCTTCCTCCAGGAGCAATATTATTCCTGAATATTTCTCCCAGATACGGATTTAATTTAGGGTCGTACATCACATCGGAGGCCAGGAGCCAGTTATATTTTTTTCCGGTACTAAACGTACGCCAGTCCTCTTGAAGTAATACTGGTTGGATACTATTAAGGTAAGCATTTTCTCCAGCTATTTCCAAAGCCAGGGGGTTCAAATCAGAGAGGGTTACACGAGCGCCTTTAAGACCGCAGGTAATACCGGGCAACCCCATTCCGGCTCCCAATTCTAAGACTGTATCTCCCTCTGAAATGAGTAGATGTTCCCAAATAAATTGAGCCATCCCCAAGGAGGCCGGCCAGATATCGGCCCAACAGGGAACTTTATCTTCATCGCTGAGATCAGTTATCAAAGCTTCGATATTCTCCACAACCTGTATAGTAAGCTCTTTCCCCGGCAGCTTAATGTTCATCACTTTTTTCTTGACTTCCTCCACTATCACCACATCTCCTTTTTATCATTGTTTGCAGCATTACTATGGCTTTTGTTAATTTTGAACAACTATCCTCAACCTCTATGATTTATGACAATTATTTACAATTTACCACCTTTTCAACCTATACCGTTTTCTTGCCCCTCACGTTCGTGAAGCATCTTGTAAAGCTTTTCTGCAACATGCATATTCATTCCCGAGACAGCCTTTAACTCCTTTAAAGAAGCGCCCTGCAGCTCTTCAATTCCGCCAAAATGCTTTAATATGTTTTTCCTCCGCACCGGTCCTATTCCAGGGACAGTTTCTAACAGGGAGGAAAGGCTGCTTTTTTGTTCAAGTTTTCTGCTGAGAGAGAGGGCAAAGCGGTGGGCCTCATCGCGTACCTGCTGCAGCAGTTGCAACGCCGGGTGTGCAGCAGGCAGAACAAGGGGGGACTTCTCCCCTGGTAGAAAAAGATACTCCTGTTCCTTGGCCAAAGCTACCACAAGTAGATCTGTTTTTTCCAATTCCTCCAAAACCTTTAAAGCCGCGGAAAGCTGACCTTTTCCCCCGTCCAAAAGCAGCAAAGAGGGCAGAGGTATGTGGTCATTGTGCAAGCGTCTCCTCAGCATTTCGGACATTGCAGCATAATCGTCTGCACTTCGTGCCGAACGTATTTTAAAGCGACGATAACCCTCTTTCCAAGGGTTTCCCTCCCAAAAAACCACCATAGATCCTACTGTCTCCCCGCCACCAAAATGGGAGATATCATAGCCTTCTATCCTTGCCGGTGGTTCCGGAAGTTTCAAGACACGCTCCAGTTCCAACAGTGATAGCTCTTCTTTCTCTCCAAGCTGCTGCTGCTTAAAAAGATAAGCATTTTTTTTCACCATCTCCAGAAGGGCTTTTTTCTCCCCTCGCTGGGGAACCTTGAATTTTATACCACCCCTGCCTTTTTTGTTTTTAAACCACTCGGCCAACAACTCTTCTTCCGCAGGAGGATGGGAAAGCAGCAGCTCACCGGGGATAAACGCCGATTTTTCATAATAATGACGCAGGAATTCCTTTAAAATTTCCTGCTCTTCCAACTCTTCGCCTTGAGATCTGAGGCTGAAATTTTCAGCTCCCAACAGCTTGCCATCTCTCACTCGAAAAACACCTACGGTGTATCCTTCTCCTGCCTCTACCAGGGCAATGACATCCCGGTCACGCATATCCGCTGCCACTACTTTTTGCCTTTCCATCATCTTTTGCAAAGAATAATACTGATCCCTGAGCCTGGCCGCTTTTTCAAATTCCAGGGCTTCTGCCGCTACAAACATCTCCTTGTCCAGCCTTTTCAGCAGGTCTTTTTGGCGACCTTCCAGGAAAAGGGCTATCTGCTCCACAACAGCACCATATTCAGCTTCCGTAACCTTTCCACTACAGGGCGCAAGGCAGCGCTTGATCTGGTAATTAAGACAGGGCCGACCCCTGCGCTCTCCTTCTTGCAAAGGCTGCCTGCACCCTCGCAAGGGGAAAATTTTTTTAATAATCCGCATAGTTTGCCTAACAGCGCTGGCATTGCTGTAAGGACCAAAATAGCGGGAATCCCTGTTTTCAAGGCTTCGTGAAACTTCCAGGCGGGGAAAGGGTTCACCCACAGTAAGACACAGGTATGGATACTGTTTATCATCGCGGAAATGAATATTGTAACGTGGTGCATGCTCTTTGATCAAGTTTGATTCGAGGATAAAGGCTTCTTCTTCGGAGTCGGTGATAATATAAGTAAGATCAGTGATATTCTCGACCAAAAAACGCAGACGGGAAGAAGCCAGGGCGGATGGCTTTTGAAAGTAAGAGCGCACCCTCTGGTACAGGTTTAGCGCTTTGCCTACGTAGATAATCTCCCCCCGGCTATTCAGGAAAAGATAGACCCCTGTACTGCGGGGCAACTGCTTAAGTTTGACAAAAAGAGACTCCTGTGCATGTTCCATGCCCTAAATAATCACTCCGCCCAAAACTTTTTCCAGGTATTCACCTGTATAAGAAGCTTTTACCCTGGCAACTTCTTCAGGGGTGCCACAGGCAACCACCTCTCCACCCCCTTCTCCACCTTCCGGTCCCAGGTCGATAAGGTAGTCAGCCCTTTTAATGACGTCAAGGTTATGCTCAATAACCACTACTGTATCGCCGTTCTCTACCAGGCGGTCCAGGATGGCCAGAAGTTTCTTTATATCATCTATGTGCAGCCCTGTAGTGGGTTCATCCAGTATATAAAAAGTCTTGCCGTTACTACGCCTGGAGAGCTCTGTAGCCAGCTTAACCCTCTGGGCTTCTCCGCCGGAGAGAGTTGTGGCCGGCTGGCCCAGCCGGATATAACCCAGACCCACATCAAAAAGGGTCTGCAGACGCCTGGCAACCCTGGGAAAAGAAGCGAACAGCTCCAGAGCCTCCTTTACGCTCATCTGCAGAACCTGGCTAATATTCTTACCCTTGAAAGTTACCTCCAGGGTCTCCCTGTTGTAACGTTTCCCCTTGCAAACTTCACAGGGAACATATACATCAGGGAGAAAATGCATTTCAATACGTAAAATTCCGTCCCCGCGGCACGCTTCACAACGTCCGCCTTTCACATTAAAACTGAAACGGCCCGGGCGGTAGCCGCGCATCTTGGCCTCCGGTGTTTCTGAAAAAAGCTCTCTGATCCCGTCAAAGAGACCTGTATAGGTGGCTGGGTTTGAGCGGGGCGTTCTCCCGATAGGTGACTGGTCTATCTCCACTACCTTATCCAGGTATTCCGTTCCCCTCAAGGTTGCATATTCACTTGGGCGCCCCCGGGAACGGTGCAGTTTATGGGCCAGGGCTTTAGACAAGATCTCGTTAACCAGGGTGCTCTTACCCGAACCGGAAACTCCTGTAACACAAGTAAATAGACCTATTGGAAACCCGGCGGCAATGTTTTTTAAATTATTGGCCCTTGCTCCTTCTACCTCTATCCAGCGTTCCCCCGGCTCTCGTCTCCGGGAGGGAAGGGGAATGACTCTCCTCCCGGAAAGATAATCTCCCGTTATAGAAGAAGGAGCAGCCGCAATCATTTCCGGGGGACCGCTTGCTACAATGTAACCGCCAGCTTCACCAGCGCCCGGGCCCATATCCACCACGTGGTCAGCGCTGCGGATCGTCTCCTCATCGTGTTCCACCACGATGACCGTATTGCTTAGATCCCTAAGCTTGAAAAGCGTTCCCAGGAGGCGCGAGTTATCTCTCTGGTGCAAACCAATACTGGGCTCATCCAGAATATAGATCACTCCTGTAAGACCCGAGCCGATCTGGGTAGCCAGGCGGATACGTTGTGCCTCGCCCCCAGAGAGGGTAACCGCTCCCCTGTTAAGGGTCAGGTAGCCCAAGCCCACATCCTGCAGGAAGCCTAACCTGGTATTGAGTTCTTTCAAAACTTGCCTGGCGATAAGAGCTTCCTTTTCAGAAAGCTGCAGCTCTTCTAAAAAATGCAAGGCTTGCTCTACCGTAAAACGAGTAAAGCGGTCGATATTTATATCTCCTACAGTCACCGCCAGACTGGCTTCCTTGAGCCTTGCTCCGTGACAAGCGTCGCAGGGCTTGCTGCTCATATAGCGGGAGAGAGCCGCTCTGCTATCCTCGCTTTCCGATTCCTGGTAGCGCTTCTCCAGTAAACTCAACACCCCGGGAAAAGCCTTTTTGTACTGCCGGGTTCTCTTGCGGTAAGGACTGACATAACGAAAGGAAATCGCCTCTGCCGAGCCGTAAAAAATGAGTTCTTTTTCTTCGACAGTATATGAAGCGAAAGGTTTTTTCAAATCCAAACCGCGGTGTGCAGCAAAGGAATCTAAAAACTGCCTATAATAGCCGTTGGTATTGGCACCCCAGGGATGAATGGCTCCCTCGGCAATGGAAAGATCTGGGTTAGGAACAACCAGCTCCGGATCAAATTCCATGGTTAAACCAAGCCCACTGCATTGAGGACAAGCACCGTAAGGGCTGTTAAAGGAAAACATGCGAGGAGAGAGCTCTTCAAAACTAAAACCGCATTCAATACAGGCAAACACACTACTAAAAAGCAGCTCTTCTCCTTCCATTAAATACACTAAGGCCAGCCCATCACCTAAATCCAGGGCAGTCTCCAGGGAATCGGCCAAACGGGTCTCAATTTTTTCCTTCTTAACCAGCCGATCGACAACCACTTCTATGGAATGTTTCTTGTTTTTTTCCAGACTTAAGCCCTGGTCAATCTCCATAATCTCACCATTTACCCGAGCTCTCACATATCCTTTCTTGCGCAATTCTTCAAATAAGGACGTGTATTCCCCCTTGCGCCCTCTAACAACAGGTGCCATAACCATAAAACGAGTTCCCTCTGGTTGTAGAAGGAGAGTATCGACCATCTGCTGAACAGTTTGGCCTGAGATGGGCTTACTGCAGTGAGGACAGTGAGGGCGTCCAACCCGGGCATAAAGTAAGCGCAAGTAATCATAAATCTCCGTTGCCGTACCTACGGTAGAACGGGGATTTCGGGAGGCGCCCTTCTGATCAATAGAAACCGCAGGGGAAAGACCTTCGAGAAAATCGACATCCGGTTTATCCATCTGCCCTAAAAACTGCCGTGCGTACGCAGAAAGAGATTCCACATAACGCCTCTGCCCTTCGGCATAAATTGTATCAAAAGCGAGAGATGATTTGCCGGATCCACTGAGTCCCGTAAAAACTACCAGTTTATTGCGGGGGATATCAAGGTCTATATTTTTAAGATTGTGCTCCCTTGCACCTTTGATAACAATATTCTCCATAACATTTCCTCTCTACTTATATAGCTAAAACGGTTTATCTTTTCTGATCAAGCTTTTGCCCACTTCTTGTCTTGGCCGCGTATCTCAAAAACAATATCCCGCAATTCCGCTGCTCGCTCAAACTGCAGATCTCGAGAAGCAGCCTTCATTTCTTTTTCCAGCTGTTGTAACAGCTTCTCACGCTCTTTTTTACTTAAGGCCCTTATCCTTTCAGCGGAATAATTGAAAGTGGAATCCTCCCTCACCACCGTAGCTTCGATGGGATCCCGAACAGCTTTACGGATAGTGACAGGCGTAATGTTGTGTTCCTGATTAAAAAGCAGCTGTCTCTGGCGGCGCCTTTCTGTCTCGTCAATGGCAAATTTCATAGATGGAGTAATCTCCTGAGCATAAAGAATTACCTGGCCGTTAATGTTGCGGGAGGCTCGTCCGATAGTCTGGATCAGGGAACGTCCTGAACGTAAAAAACCTTCTTTGTCAGCGTCCAGGATAGCCACCAGGGAAACCTCCGGCAGATCCAATCCTTCCCGCAGCAGGTTTATACCCACCAAGACATCAAATTCGCCCAGACGAAGTCCACGAATAATCTCTACTCTCTCCAGGGCGTCTATATCAGAGTGCATATAGCGTACTTTGACTCCCATTTCGCGATAGTAATCTGTTAGATCTTCAGCCATACGTTTGGTAAGCGTGGTAACCAGGACCCGTTCCTTCCTTGCGGTTCTCTTGTTAATCTCACCGTAGAGGTCGTCAACCTGCCCTTCTACTGGATGAACCAATACTTCTGGATCTACCAACCCTGTAGGACGAATAATCTGTTCTACTATACACGAACTCAATTGCTGTTCATAGTCGCTCGGGGTCGCCGAGACATAGACTGCCTGGTTAACCAATTCCATAAACTCATCAAACTGCAGCGGCCGATTATCCAATGCAGAAGGAAGGCGAAAACCATACTCAACCAATGTCTTTTTACGAGACATATCTCCCCCGTACATACCACGGATCTGTGGAATAGTAACATGAGATTCGTCGATAAAAATTAAAAAGTCACGGGGAAAATAATCCAACAACGTATAGGGCCTGCTGCCCGGAAAACGCCTGTCCAGGTGACGTGAGTAATTTTCGATTCCACTACAGAATCCCATCTCCAGCATCATCTCCAGATCTTGATTAGTGCGCTGTTCCAGGCGTTGAGCCTCTACCAGTTTATCCTGACGCCGAAGCTCCCGGAGACGCTGAGCCAACTCCTCTTCAATATCCTTTATTGCCTCGCCCAGACGTTCCTGTCCCGTAACATAGTGGGAAGCGGGGAAAATGGCAACGTGCTTGCGATCTGCTAAAATACGGCCCGTGAGCACATCTATCTCCCGAATACGTTCGATCTCGTCTCCAAACAACTCTACCCTTATAGCGGCATCAGTATAAGAAGCGGGATAGATCTCCAGCACGTCACCGCGGACACGAAACGTTCCTCTTTGAAAGTCCAGATCGTTTCTTTGGTACTGGATAGCTACCAGCTTACGCAAGATCTCATCCCTGCTTTTGTTAGCCCCTACCCTTAAGGATAAGACCAATTCACCGTATTCCAACGGAGAACCCAGGCCGTAAATACAAGAGACGCTGGCTACAATAATTACATCACTGCGCTCAAAAAGAGAACTAGTTGCAGAGTGCCTAAGTTTATCAATCTCCTGGTTGATAGAGGAATCTTTTTCGATATAGATATCTCCCTGGGGAAGGTAGGCTTCGGGCTGGTAGTAATCATAATAACTGATAAAATATTCCACGGCATTATGTGGAAAATATTCTTTGAATTCGCTACAGAGCTGTGCCGCCAGCGTTTTGTTGGGAGCGATAACCAGGGCCGGTTTTCCCAGTTTCTCGATGATATTGGCCATAGTAAAAGTCTTCCCGGAGCCTGTAACCCCCAAAAGCACCTGGTTTCTATCTCCCTGATATAAGTTCTCCACGATTTCCTTGATAGCAGAGGGCTGATCGCCCTGGGGTGCATACTCTGAAACCAGCTTAAAATCAACCATAATATCTTGAAAAGATCCAGCCGATCTCCTGTTGAAAAAGGATTCCGCGCTATCTTTTCTTTTCCCCCTCATAGATGATTATCTTATTATTATATCATTAAACTTCTTTTCTAACAAAGGGTATAAATGGACAAAACAGGAGCCAGATGATAGCCCCTGTTAAAAAATAAATAGTTAACTTGAACAGCCCAGCCTTGAATTTTGGCGACTCCTGCTCTCCTGTATTTTTTAGGCAGATAAAAGATCTCCCTGTGCGTTATATTTTTTCTACTTTCGACGGAATAAACGGTCTAACAGGGAACCTTGTTTCATCTCTAAATAAACTGTTGTACCTTTTCCGGGAGCAAAAATGAGGCCAATTTGATTTACCGGCCAAGGATAGATCTGCACCGGCAAATGCATGATCTGCCCTTCTCTTTCAATTTTCAAATTTACCTTTTGATAGCTGATACGTAGAACATCAAAAAATTCATATTCCGAATTGATGATATTTTCATTAGCTCCTATCAGGCGGTCACCCTCATGCAAGCCGGCCTTATAAGCAGGAGAACCGGGGATAACAGCCATAATTTGCAGGCCATTATTACCATCCGATCTATAAAGAGGGGGACCGGAAAATTCATTCTCATTGCCTTTTTTAATGAGATACTCATGTCCCAGGGGAGAAAGAAGTGCGGCCGGCAGGATCATAGCTGGAACATAAGCAGCGCTGATAGCCACTCCGGAGAGGAGTAAACTGTAAAAAGCCAGGTTTTTGGCTGTTTTAATTCTCTTAATGTGAGGGGGGGTAGAAAGGGCAATATCGCTATAACCCAAGCCTGCTACCACTGGCACCATCAGGTAGATCACCTTTTCGTCCAGGCCAACATTCATGACTGTTCCCAGTAAAGGCCACCAATCAGGCATGGAAACCCCTCCAACAAACATATCCGTCGTTTCAGCTACCACCAGTGCCCATAAGCCCATAAGCGGCAGCGGCCAGAATCGCTGCATGGTGTAGCCCCCTACGATCTCTCCACCGGGAGCTTTTAAATACACCGGGCTGGCTCCGGTGTGGCCACTCATATAGATAAGGAAAGCTTCGGTCAGATGTAAGATACCTACAAGAGTCAGCAAGCTGGGAAGATGAATATCCAGTAACCCCGATACTATTCCAATATCCCTTAAAAACGGAGCTACTGGTAAGAGCGCTTTCAAAACAAGAGCTGCTACAGCAACTATTCCCCCTGCGTAAGCAAAACAAAGGTAGCGGGGATTTAAAAGAAGCAGCGTAATTGCAACAGGCCACAGGTAAGCAATGCCTATACTTTCTAAAGAAATGCCCAATAGCAACAGAAAAAAACTGCCGAAGATGCCTCCGGCAATTCCGAATAACATGGAGTACAAGGTCTGCCTCCACATATTGTTAAGGGGTTGCCCGAAAAGGCTCTTTTCCATGGAGACAACCCTTCTGTATTGAAAAAAGACCAGTACAAGCACCAACCAGAAAAAAGGATTGACAAAGGTAAAAAGAGTGGTTTTCAACATTAATGAAATAATATCTATCCAAAAACTCAATATATTGCTCCCTTATTTTCGATCAGTTCTACCGCCTCCTGCAACTGCTCATCTTCCTCTTCCGCTTTTTCGGAAAGGGCATTACGCAACCTTTCTCTGGTAGAAGCATCCATAGAGCCGGTGGGTTCCAGCCCGCTGTTATTCTGGAATTCTTCCAGGGAAGTTGTGGTCTGCCGGTCGAAAACGCCGGTAATTTCCAGGGAATAGCCCAAGAACTTGAGCATCTCCTGCACCAGGATAACACCCTCCCCGGTCTCTCCAGCTTCCATCTCCGTAGGTATGGAACGATACTGCAGATAGTACTCATCGGAAAGTTCAACTTCCAAGTCAGGTTCCAATCCTTTTTCATGAAGTTCCTGACCTCCAGGTGTTTGGTAAAGTGCAATTGTATAGCGTAGGGCACCCCCATCGCTAAGATTTTGTAGGTACTGTACGCTGGCCTTGCCAAAGGTTGGAGTCCCTACCAGTACGGCCCGTTCATGATCCTGTAAAGCCCCCGCAATGATCTCCGCTGCGCTGGCAGAATATTCATTAACCAACACCACCATGGGATAATCACCGGTTTCCGCTTCTGAATAGTGGCTTTCCAACGTGTTTCCCTCTCGATCAACCACTCTGGTGATCTCCCCGGCAGGAACAATCATTTCTCCCACTTCAATAGCTTTATCAAATAATCCTCCAGAGTTGTTACGCAAATCGAGGATCAATTTTTCAAAACCTTCTTGCTCCATGGAGTTAAAAGCCTCCTTAAAATCATCAGCTGTATCAGAATCAAAGTTGGTTATCTGGATATAGCCTAACCCTTCTTCTATCCAGCGGGAGGAAACCGTCTCCATTTCAATATCTTCCCTGGTTATATCCACTTCCAGCAGATCATTTTCATCTGTCCTCTGAACGGTCACATTTACAGTAGTGCCAGCTTCACCTCTCAACATTGTTGCAGCTTCATCAAGGGCAACTCCCTCCATACTGCTGCCCTCTACCTGAATAATACGATCTCCCTTTAATAGACCTGCTTCCTGGGCAGGTGAATCGTCTATAACCCTCAACACCAGGATGGCATCCTCGTCTTCCGTTATCTCCACCCCAATACCACTGAAGGAACCTGTGGTTTGGATAAGCATTTCTTCAAGGGACTCAGGGTCCATATAAACGGTATAAGGATCATCCAGTGAACGCAGGATACCATCAATGGCTCCTTGCATCATCTTTTCTTCATCAAGGGGCCTGAAATACTGTTCCTCAAGGATATTCCATATCTCCTGAAAAAGCACTTCTCTTTCTATCTCGGCAGGTTCCTCCAAAGCATGGGGGGAAGAAGGGAGAAATAAAAAACGGGCACCCACATATGTTGCTACGTTGCTCAAAAAAAGCAAACATAAAAAAACAATAATAAGTTCCCGCTTCTTCATATATAACACCATCTCTCTGGAAGCAAATTATATGCTTCAAGAATTATTATCTATTTTTATTATAACTTTAGGAGATTTAAAAAACCACCCCTTCATCAAAAGAAATTCATGGGATTCTCTCTAGTCCCATCTATCCGGACTTCAAAATGCAAATGTGGACCTGTGCTAGAGCCGGTAGAACCCACAATAGCAAGCGGTTTTCCTCGGGCAACCTCTTGCTTTTCACTAACAAGGATGTTGTGACAATGAGCATATACTGTAACCATTCCCTGCCCGTCCTCGGTCTGCCCGTGATCCACAATAACCATTCTGCCATACCCGTGACTGAGGCTACCACTGATACCGGCAAAGATAACCACTCCATGTTCTGCCGCTCTAATATGTACTGGATTACCATTATAAGAAGGAGAACCAGGCCAGCGAGTACGGGGTATACCAATATCTACACCTCCATGAAAAACTCCAGCCCGCCCTGTTATAGGATGGGTGCGCGGCCCAAAACCTGAAGTTATAGAGGAGGTTCCGTATTCGGCCAAAGGCCACAGAAGATCACCCGAAGGAACCAGGTGTTCAGTCTGACGCTGCATCTCCTCCTGCAAGCGCTTGATCTCTTCTCCTACCTTTTCAGCTTCCTGTTCCAGTTCTTCTATAGCCTGTTCTTGAGCTTCGATGGATTTTCGAACCTCTTCCCGGAGCTGCTCCTGCCTGGATAACTGAATACTTAGCTCTTCGCGACGTTCCATCCTCTCCACACGCAGTGCAAGGAGGCTTTCCTTTTGTGTTTCCAGTTCTTCTTTTTTCTCTTGCACTTCATTTCTGGCGATAAAAGCTTCTTCAAGTATCTCCAGGTCGTTTTCAGCTATAATCTGCAGATCGTTAAGGCGGGTTATAAATTCGGCAAAGCTGGAAGCGTTAAAAACCACCTCCAGGTAGCCATTTCCATTATCCCCTTGTTCGTAGATAGCCCTCAACCTTCGCGAAAGAAGTTCGTCCCTGTGAGCAATTTCGGCCTCAGCTTCCGCCAATTGCTCCTCCGTAAAGGTTATTTGCTCTTCTGTATCTTTAATTTCTTTTTCTAGCTGCTCAAGCTCCCCCCGCAATTCGCTAAGGCTATCCTCCAAACTTCTCAATTCGCCGATTAGCCGCTCCTCTTCACTTTCATACTCAGAGAGCTGTTCTTCTTGAGACTCTATTTGTTCCTCAATGCGTGAAAGATCTTCTTCTGTGCTATCGATCTCTCCTTCCAGAGAGAAGGCATCACCTGGCAAAATTGCCATGGAACCCAGAACCAGAAGAAGAAAAAAACATAAAAACCGGCGGGGTTTTAGGAAAGACAAATTTCATACCTCCCAACTACTGCTATATCCAACGTCCGCAAACATAAGTGATTATTATAACTTCCGGAAAGCGCGTCTTACGCATTGAAACAGATTTGCCAATCTTCCCGTTTTATACTTTCAGAAAACGCCGCACCGAGATACTGCTTCCCACAACTCCTAACATCACCCCGAGAGGGAGAAGAACCTGAATAATTTCTTTCATGATCACTTCGGTAGGAATAAGATTTACAAAATAAACGTTGGCCTCCATCCACAAGAAGGCAATCTCATAAGCATAATAAATAATAATTACCGGAATAAGTGCTCCAATTAGCCCCAGAAGCAGGCCTTCAAAGATAAAAGGCCAGCGTATAAACCAGTCCGTCGCCCCTACATATTTCATGATCATGATCTCTTTACGCCTGATAAAAACAGTTAAGCGTATGGTATGGGCAATTAGAAATACAGCAGTTAAAGCCAAACCACCCATGAAGGCCAGTCCTACCCATCGCACAATCCCCGTGAACTGAAAAAGAGGTTCCACTACACCGCTTCCATAATCCAGATAACCAACAGCAGGATAATCTTCAATTTCATCCGCTATAATGGAAACTTCCTCGGGTACTTTGGTGCGCAGTTCGTAAGAATCGCGCAGCGGATTTTTATCTTCCTCCTCATAGCCGTCCAGGAGAAAAGCCCTCTCCCCAAGTTGATTTTTCAAACGATCCATTGCTTCTTCCTTGGAAACAAATCGTACCTCTTCCATCTGCGGGTGAGAAACTAAAAGCGTCTGCAGTTCATCCACTTCTTCTTCGCCGGCATCCTCATCTATGTAAAGGACAATCTGCACCTGTTCTTTAATATCTTCCGTCAAAAGTGCAACATTATAATTTACAACCATGAAGCTTCCCAGGATGAGAAGCGTAATAATTACCACTGCAACTGATGCTATACTCATCCATCCATGGTGAAAAATACTTTTTAACGCCTCTTTCCAGAAATAAAAGAGGCTCCTAATCGACATTAAAATAAACCCCTCTTTCCTGGTCGCTAACCAAGCGTCCTTCCTCCAGGACCACAACCCTTTTTTGGTAGTAGTCCACGATATTTTTAGCATGGGTAGCGACCAGTACCGTGGCGCCTCGGATATTAATCTCATGCAAAAGGTTAATAATATTTATGGAAGTATTGGGATCCAGGTTGCCAGTCGGCTCGTCCGCAATAACCAGGGAAGGGCGATTAACAATAGCCCTGGCCAGGGCGACTCTCTGTTGCTCTCCTCCGGAAAGTTCATTAGGTTTTTTAAAAACCTTGTTTTTTAATCCCACAAGCTCCAAGGTAAAAGGAACCCTTTTGCGAATTTCCCGGGGAGAAACACCGATAACTCTCAAGGCAAAAGCTACATTTTCAAAAATATTGCGGTCTTCCAGGAGACGACAGTCCTGGAAGACCATGCCCACGTTTCTGCGGAAGAAAGGTATTTCACGCTTTTTCAGCCGTGTAATATCCTTCCCAAAGATCTTAATATTCCCGCGGCTCGGAGATATCTCCCGCAACAAGAGCTTAAGAAGGGTCGACTTTCCGGCCCCACTGGATCCTACCAAAAAGATAAACTCTCCCCGATCGACCACCAGGTTAAGATCTTTTAAGGCTAACACATCTTTGCTATACTGCTTGTATAGATGATAGATTTCTATCATGAATAAGAGAGCCATCCTTTGCAGTAGTGTTTAAAAAAACTTGCGAACCCCTTATATAGTGCTGTATTCGACGGCCTTTTCAAAAACCCTTTATTAGAGATGACCAAATTATGGATATTTACACATTTTTTTGTCTTTATGGAAAAATGATGTGGTTTATTTGTTCTGCAACCAGGGCATCATACCCCGCAGCTCAGCACCCACCTTTTCAATAAGGTGTCCAGCTTCCTTTCTTTTCAGTGCAGTATAGCGCGGGCGATTCATTCGAAATTCGGTAATACATTCGTTTGCAAAAACCCCTTCCTGAATATCCTTAAGAATCTGCTGTAACTCTTCCTGAACATTTTCGTTTATAATTTTGGGTCCACGGGTCAAATCACCGTATTCTGCTACATCGCTCACTGAATCCCGCATCCAGGATAAACCACCCTCATAAATGAGGTCAACGATCAGTTTCAGCTCGTGCAAGCATTCAAAGTAGGCGACTTCAGGTTGATATCCGGCCTCTACCAAGGTATCGAAAGAAGCTTTGATAAGGGCAGTAACCCCTCCGCAGAGAACAGCTTGTTCACCAAAAAGGTCAGTCTCGGTCTCTTCCTGAAAGGTGGTCTCGATTACCCCGGCCCTGGTACAGCCAAGTCCCCGGGCATAAGCCAGGGCCCGCTTTAGGCAACGCCCCGTAGCATCCTGGTGAACGGCCACCAATCCCGGAACCCCCCTACCTTCTTGGTACATGCGTCGCACCAAGTGCCCGGGGCTCTTGGGAGCAACCATAAACACATCAACATTCTCCGGTGGAACAACCTGATTATAAAGAATATTAAACCCATGTGCCACGGCCAATGCTTTGCCTTCCGTCAGGTATGGTAGCACCTCTTTTTGAAATACCGTGGGTTGGTCGTTATCGCCGATAAGCATCATAACCACCTGGGACTCTTTAACAGCTTCCGCTGCGGTTTTCACTTCCAAACCATCTTTTTCTGCCTGTGCCCAACTTTTACTACCGGGAAGATCTGCGACCACTACTTCAAGTCCACTTTCTGTCAAATTCTGGGAATGAGCATGACCCTGGCTACCATATCCCAGGATGGCAATTTTTTCTCCCTTGAGATTCGAAAAATCTGCATCATTATCATAGTAAATTACCGCCATTTTTATCATCCGGATCAAACAGAACGGGCTCAAAATAGCCCAAACTGTCGTCCGGACTTTACACCTCCTGTGTTTAAAATATTACCTGTTGCTTCTTTACGACGCTATATCGTCGATTCCCTGCCTGGACGAAATAAAATATTCATAAATCTAGAGTTTTTTGCTCAACACCTTTTTTCCTGCTGAAACCAACTTTTCAACGGTCAGTCCATATTTCTCGAGAAGATCTTGTGGTGATCCGGACTCTCCAAACTCGTCTCGTACTCCAACCCTTGTTATGGGTACCGGGCATAATTCACTTAGCACTTCGGCCACAGCACCACCCAGACCTCCAATAATACTATGTTCTTCGGCTACAACCACGGCACCTGTTTGCCCGGCTACTTCTAGCAAAAGCTCTTCATCAAGAGGCTTAATAGTATGCACGTTGAGCACCGCCGCCTTAATCCCCTCTTTTTCCATTTCCTGTGAAGCCTGAAGGGCTGTACCGACCATGATTCCCGTGGCCACAAAAACCAGATCACTTCCTGCTTCTAAGAGCTGTGCCTTGCCCAATTCAAAAGGTAGATCCTGTGGAATGATTGTGGGTACCTTTGGGCGGGTTAAACGCAAATACGAAGGTCCTTTATAAGAGACCAGAGCCTCCACAGCTTGTTCTGTTTGCCTGCCATCAGCTGGAACAACCACCATCATATTCGGTAAAACCCTCATCAACGCAATATCCTCGAGCGTCTGGTGTGAAGCTCCATCTTCTCCGACTGTAAGACCGGTATGACTGGCTACAATTTTTACATTAAGGCAGGTATAGGCGATGGAGTTACGGATCTGATCATATACACGCCCTGTGGCAAAAACACCAAAGGTACTGGCAAATGGGATATAACCAGAAGCAGCCAGCCCAGCTGCAGTTCCCATCATATCTGCTTCAGAAACACCCAAATTAAAAAAGCGAAGCGGAAACTCCTTGGCAAACATTGCTGACTGAGTCGACTTGGAAAGATCTGCATCCAATACTACCACTTGTTTCCAACGTGCTCCTATTTGGACCAGGGTTTTCCCGTAAACCTCTCTGGTAGAAAGCATTTCTTGTATCATTTTCCCCTCCATTAATCCTTAAGTTCTGCCAATGCCTTTTCATACTCTTCCTTGCCTGGTGCTTTGCCATGCCAGTCTGCTTGACCTTCCATAAAAGATACTCCCTTACCTTTAACGGTATAAGCGATGATAATAGTGGGAGAGTTTTTAACGGAATGGGCCTTTTGTACTGCCTCTAAAAGGGCAGCGTGATCGTGACCGTCAACCTCCAGGACGTGCCACCCGAATGCCTTCCATTTCTCCGCAAGGGGCTCTATGCCCTTGACATCCTTGCACCATCCATCTATCTGTAGCTCATTAAAATCCAAAAAGGCAGTCAAATTATCCAACCTGTAGTGGGAGGAAGTCATTGCTGCTTCCCATACCTGTCCTTCCTGGCTCTCCCCGTCTCCCAAAACTATATAAACACGGCGGTCTGAGTTGTCAAGCCGTGCCGCTATAGCCATGCCATTCGCTGCAGAAAGACCTTGTCCGAGAGAACCGGTAGACATTTCCACACCAGGAGTTTTACGCATATCGGGATGTCCTTGAAGGCAAGAACCAAGCTTTCGTAAGGTGGAAAGATGCTCTGAAGAAAAAAAACCCCTATCTGCCAGTACAGCATAAAGGGCAGGACAGGCATGCCCCTTGCTCAACACAAACCTGTCTCTTTCCGTGTCCTGATAATTCGCAGGATCTATTCTCATCACTTTGTTATATAAAACTACTAAAACATCCAGTGCCGAGAGAGAACCTCCGGGGTGTCCCGATCCAGCCTGATAAAGCATTGTTACAATATCTCGCCTAAGCTTTTTAGATTTTAATATCAGCTCATCCAGGGCAGCTGCGGAAAGCACCTGCAATGTAACCTCCCCTTTCATTGAAAATATAGCGTGCTTGGGCTCCTGACAACTTGATGGAAAACTAGTCTTCCTTATCTCCTTTAGTGGTGGTACCTGTCTGCAGATTGGCATTATAACGCAGGAAAGCCTCCAGGAAGAGATCTATCTCTCCATCCATTACACTAATAATATTTCCCACTTCTACTCCTGTGCGATGGTCTTTAACCAGGCTGTAAGGATGAAAGGTATAGGATCTTATCTGGCTCCCCCAAGCTATCTCCTTTTGTTCTCCCCGCAGAGCGTTTAACTCTTCTTGATGCTTTTGCCTGGAGATATCTGCCATCCTGGCCACAAGAATATGCATAGCCCTTTCTTTGTTGCTATGCTGTGAGCGTTCATTTTGGCATTGGGCCACTATTCCCGTAGGAAGATGAGTTATCCTCACAGCAGAATCTGTAGTATTAACATGCTGCCCCCCGGCACCTCGAGCACGGAAAGTATCAATCCTTAATTCATCAGGATCAATCGCAACATCTATCCCCACTTCAGCTTCCGGAAGGACATCTACAGAAGCGAAAGAAGTATGCCTTCTGCCACCAGTGTCGAAGGGAGATATTCGTACCAGCCTGTGCACTCCTCTTTCAGACTGGAGGTAGCCGTAGGCCTTTTCCCCCTTAAACGTAAGTGTTGCGCTCTTGATACCAGCTTCGTCCCCGGGTAAGAGATCCAAGATCTCCACCTCATATCCTCTTTTCTCTCCCCAGCGCGTATACATTCGTAACAGCATTTCTGCCCAATCCTGGGCTTCTAACCCACCGGCTCCAGGATGGATAGAGACAATGGCGTTTTTCTTATCGTAGCTACCCTGAAACAACATAGAGCGTTCTTTCTTTTCCAGCAAACGTTCTATCTTATTATTTAATATACGCGCTTCTTCTAACAATTCCTGAGAATCATTATCATGGGATTCCTCCTGAGCGAGCTGCAACAAAGCTTCCAACTCTTCAAGTTGCTCTGCAAGTTGCTCATATTCGCCCAGCTTCTCTTTTAATTGGCCTAACTCCTGCATTAAACGCTGCGCTTCTTCGGGGCTATCCCAAAAATTAGGATCGCTGGCTTCCTTTTCTAAAACAGCCATTCTGTTCTTCTTGCGAAGAAGGTCAAAGAGAGCTCCCCCATTCTTCTAAACGTTTCTTGCGCTCAATTAATTGCTCCCATAACTCAGTAATCATAAATAATACACCGCCTTTCGTGTAAACTCAATTCTATTGAGTTATTCCACAACATTTTTTATGTTTTTTCCCGCTTCCGCAGGGACATGGCTCATTTCTTCCCACTTTTTTTTCCACTCTTACAGGCTGCTGCTTCTTCCTGCCTGAGGAAGAAGCCTCTGAGGTAGTGCCTGTTCCAACGGCAGCTCCTGCTGCCACCTGTTCTCGGCCAGCCTGTTGAGGTACAGCCACCTGCTCTCGCTGAGGTTTATCCGTCACTTGCACGCGGAAAATGAGCCTTACCACTTCTTCCTGGATGGAATGAATCATATCCTGAAACATTTCATAGGCTTCTTTGCGGTAAGCCTGTAAAGGATCCTGCTGCCCTATTGCCCTGAGGCCTACCCCCTGTCGCAATTCATGCATGTTATCAATCTGCTCCATCCACTTCCGGTCCACTGTGCGCAGCAAAACTACCCGCTCCAATTCGCGCATGATTTCCGAACCCAGTTCCTTCTCTCGCTCTTCATAGTACTGATAAGCAACCTGTTGAAGCGCTTCCTTAATCTCCTCACGGGAAAGATCGCGCAACTCATCTTTGGTGAGCCGACCGGGAGGCAAAAAAACTGACTCCCCGTGCTGCAACAATCCTGCCAAATTCCACTCTTCGTCCTCCAAACCATCATGGGCATGAAAAAGCACTTCTTTCTCGATAAGATCGCTTATCATACCCAAAACACGCTCGCGCAGGTTTTCTCCCTCCAACACCTGACGGCGCTGACTGTAGATAACATCTCTCTGGTTATTAATAACATCATCGTATTCCAGAACATGCTTACGCATCTCAAAATAACGCCCTTCCACTTTCTTCTGGGCATTTTGAATGACCTTTGAAACCATAGAATGCTCCAGGGGAGCATCTTCCTCCATACCCATTTTTTCCATAATAGTGCTAACGCTATCGGAACCGAAAATACGCATCAGATCGTCTTCCAGGGAAATAAAAAACTGGGAGGAACCGGGATCCCCCTGGCGACCAGCACGTCCTCTTAGCTGGTTATCGATACGGCGCGACTCATGTCTTTCCGTCCCCAGGATATGCAGGCCTCCAAGATCCACTACTTCGTCATGGCGCTCCTGCCAGCGCTGCCGAACTTCCTGTATCTTGATCCCTTTTTGATCCTCAGCCAGCTCTTCATCCTCAAAGATCTTTCTTAACTCGGGCTCCGGGTTTCCGCCCAGAATGATATCTGTACCACGTCCTGCCATGTTGGTGGAGATAGTTACCGCACCTTTTTGGCCGGCCTGGGAAATAATCTCCGCTTCCTTCTCGTGATTCTTGGCATTGAGCACATGGTGGGGAATCCCTCTCTGCTTCAACATTTTGCTCAGCAGTTCTGATTTTTCAATAGAGATAGTGCCCACCAGCACCGGCTGTCCCTTGCTGTGCCTCTCTTCGATCTCCTCGACTACAGCCCTAAATTTTGCCTGTTCGGTACGATAAATAGCATCGGGAAGTTCCGTTCTTTGCAACGGTTTATTGGTGGGGACGGCTACCACATCCATACCGTATATGTTACGAAATTCGCTTTCTTCCGTTAAAGCAGTACCTGTCATGCCGGAGAGCTTCTGGTAGCGGCGAAAATAATTCTGGAAAGTAATAGAAGCAATAGTCTGAGAGCGTCCTTTCACGGTTACCCCTTCCTTAGCTTCTATGGCCTGGTGAAGGCCTTCTGAATAGCGGCGTCCGTGCATCAGGCGACCAGTGAATTCGTCAACGATAACCACTTCGCCGTCTGCCACCACATAGTCCACATCTTTTTCAAAGAGAGAATAAGCCTTCAGCATGGTGCGGATAATCGACTCATGCTCGCCTCCTCTTTCCCTTATCTCCTGCAACTCCTTGGCAGAATCGCTTTCTGTATCTGCTTCCTCTAAAAAATCGTCCGCTTCCTCTTCCTGTTCCTCACGGTCAAAGCTGAGAAATTTTTTCAGAGTCGGCTCTTCCTCGGCCAGTATTTCATAACTTTGAGAGGAGATATCAACCACACCTGTAGCCTCATCAATGGTAAAATAGAGCTGCTCTCGCAGCATATGTTCCTGGGTTTTGGAAAGATTGTGCTTGGCCTGATCCACTTTTTTTGCGATACTCGATTCCTTCAGGATTTCCATGAGTTCGCTGTTTTTGGGTGCGCCAAGCCGGGCAAGATAAAGCAACTCTGCTGCTTCTTCGTGGAGGCCGGCTTCACTTTTTTCCCTAACCTTCTTCAAAAGATCATTTACCTGGCGTTTCTGCTTCTTGATAATTGATTCTACCGGCTCTTTCCATCGCTCAAAGACACCAGTTTCTTTTTGAGGCATGCCACTAATAATAAGCGGTGTCCTTGCCTCATCTATGAGGATGCTATCTACCTCATCTATCACTGCAAAATGGTGCTCTTTTTGCACCAGTTTTTCTTTATAGAGCACCATATTATCCCGCAGATAGTCAAAACCAAACTCGTTATTGGTACCGTAGGTGATATCAGCATGGTACCCTGCACGACGGTCTTCAGGTTTCATATCGTGCGTGATCACGCCCACAGTAAGTCCCAAAAACTCAAAAACAGGTCCCATCCAGTCCCGGTCACGCCTGGCCAGGTAGTCATTAACAGTGACAATATGCACACCGAGCCCGGTTAATGCGTTAAGATAAGCAGGCATGGTTGCTACCAATGTCTTACCTTCACCGGTCTTCATCTCCGCAATACGTCCCTGGTGTAAGACTACCCCACCCAGTACCTGTACATCAAAAGGCCTCAGGCCAAGGGTCCTCCTGGCTGCTTCCCGGGCCAACGCAAAAGCCTCCGGCAGTATGTCGTCCAAGGACTCCCCCTCCTCGGTCAGCTTATCCTTCAAGCGAGCGGTATATCGGGAGAATTCTTCGTCTTTGAGATCAGCCATTCTATTCTCGTAGGAATTAACCTCTTCTACATAACGCCAGAGCTTCTTAACTTCCCTGGCATGAGAATCTCCAAAAATCTTTGTCAATAAACCCATACAATCCCCCTAAACAAGCAAAGCTCTTTGGAGCTCCATTATACAATAAAAAAATTTGTATGTCACCATTGCTTCCCGGTGAAACCCCTCTCTAACATGAAAGACATATTAATTCTTATAAACCGGCTCTTCCCCCGAATAGATTAGTAAAGGAATAAGTTTTTTATTCTGTAAGCAGGATTAACCTGCTTTTACAGAGAATTAAAGTTAAATATTTTGCCTAGCTAGCAGGAAGATTAAACTATACATTTTGATGTTACATGCTTATTTATGAATAAAATAAGACGCAGGAGGGTGGCAAGGCTTGTGAAAAACCCAATAGGAAGGGCAGAGCTCTTATTGAAAATTATTTTATCGGTGGTCTTCGCTGCTGCAGTGCTGGCCTCAATTTTTACTTTTTCCTTATCAGAGATGGTTGTCTCTGAAGAACTGGTAATCGCCACTGAAGCAACACCTTATCCACCGGAACTGGCAACCATGATGGTCAATGTTGATGAGATTGTCATTAAAAATATTTTCTGGGTATCACTTGGTGCTATCGGGTTTTGCCTTATATTTCTCTATTATTTATACGGTAGTTTTTCAATCTTCCTGGCGCCAGCTATTCTTTCCCTTATCATATTTACCATTTCTCAAATAATCATCAGTATTCTCCCCGGCTACTTAATCCTTGATGCAGATAGTTTGATCGGACCTGTATTCCAGAGAGGCCTGGAAAAAGCGCAGTTAGCCAATTACGTAGTTTTAACCATGGGGGCAATCCTTTTCATAGTTTCGCTAGGCAAGTTGAAACAAAAAGAGTAAATTATTCACGTAAAAAAGCAGGGAAATAACTGATATCTGGAAGGACCACATCTGCACCTTCCTCCTCAAAAAGTTTATGATAATTAACCCCACTATGCCCTGTAAGCACTCCTGCAAAAGCAGCACCCATTTCTTTGGCTCCCAGCAGATCGGCCAGGGAATCACCTACCACCCAACAAGTTCCCCGTTCGGGAACCGCCATAGAAGATAACAAAAGCTCTCTGGCTGTATAAAGGTCCTCCCAGTAAGCTTTCAGAAACGGAAAAGGATGGGGCTTGCTAAGGGATACATTACCCAGTTCAGAGCCCAGAGTTTTCTCAAACCTTTCCACAACATCAAAGGTAACCACAGAATTATCATCAAAATAGCTCCACAAGTTCATCTGTTCTAAAGGAGCATAAAGCTCATTAAAAGGCCTGCCTGTAGCAATCCCCAACACCCATCCTTGATCGCAAAGTTCCTGCAGCGAAGAGTGAATCTTTTCCAAGGGAAGTATAGGTTTTTCCTCATAAACCAGCCCTTTCTTTCCCGAAACAGCAGACTGCTTTCCAAAAAAATCCCAATATTTCTGTTCCCCGAGATACCATTCCTGGAAGACTGTCCGTACTTTACTCCTTAGTATCGAAAAAAGAGCAATATTATTATGAGCTTCGGTGCTGCAGCTTTCCGGCAGAAGGCAGCGTATTTTTTCGGCCAATTCCTGTGGCCCTCTGGCTTCCCCTGACCACTCACCAAGCACCCTCGAAAAATCTACAGGGTAGTGGTCCCTTAACTGTAGATGTTCAGAAAGCTGCCGGAGCTCAGGCAGTAAGGCATTTTCAAAGATCCCACGAACCTTTCTCTCATCCTCAGCACTTTTTTTTGTTAACAGCTGCACCAGGTGAAAGGCAAAAGTAAAATAAGCCAGGTCCCAATTGGAGTTTACTGCCCTTTTTTTAAAGTAACTAATCACACGGTCATCCTGAAAAATAATCTTTCGTATCTGTGCAATTTCCATTGCATTAACTGTGGATTTAAAAGGAGGCAGCCCTGCTACTGGCTTAAGACCCAGGAAGTGTGCACCCAGAAGCATTTCCCAGACCACCAATGCTGCCGTGTCCCAGTAGCATTCTTCTCCGGTAATAACACCATCCATGTCAAAAATAATTTTAGGTATTTTTAGTTTATTTCGAGTCATATAAGTTATTATCCTTCACTATCTACTTCAATAGTTAACGGTCCAGCCACTCCGGCTGTGATTCCTTTTCTCCACTTTCGAAGCTCAAAAGAATTAAAGAGAGCTTCACCAAAAGCCCTGAAGGCTGCTTCCCAAATATGATGTCCGTTTTCTCCCTTAAGAATATCAAGATGTAAAGTGCAGCGTGCTCCCTGAACAAATCCCTCAAAAAAAGTCTTCAAGTCTTCCGAAAGAGTGTTTTCTGTCTCTGATGGCACAACAATCCCCTCAGCAGGATTTAAATCCAGGTATGCCCTGCTTTCAAAGCTAATTACAGCCCGACATAGCGCCTCGTCAATAGTAGCAAATGCATACCCATATCCCTTCACACCATCTTCCACCCTGTTTTCAAGAACTTTCGCAACAGCTACCCCGAAAGTACTGCCTATATCCTCACATACTACATGGGAGAGATAAAAGTCACCCAGTTCTACACTTACTTCCAGGTTAAATTCGCCACGCCAGATCACATGCTCCAGCATATGGTTTAAAAAAGGCATGGTAGTCTGCAACTTTTCTTTGGGTTCAGCCGGCCGAGGCCCAAAGACCACCTTCACTACAATACTGGATTCTTCTGTTTTCCTCTTGGCTGTTACCTGCATAACCTGCCCGGGTTATAAGAAAGTGCGTGCGGCACCTTCTATTCCGGACCACCTCCTGTTCCCTTGGGATTATTTAACCTTTCTCTTACTGCCATGGCGTGAGCGAGAAAACCCTCTGTCCGGGCAAAAAACTCTGCTTTTTCTTTCACCTTATGGAAACCCTCTCGGGTGGCATGGCCGAAGGAGGAACGTTTTAAAAAATCATGAACCGAAACCCCGGAATAAGTTTTAGCAAAAGATCCGGTAGGTAGAATGGCGTTCGGCCCCAATAAAAAATTACAGAGGGTTATAGGTGTATATGGCCCCAGTAAAATCTCCCCCGCATTTTTGATGCAGGGCAGCAAAGAAAAGGAATCTTCTGCTAATACTTCCAGATGCTCCGGCGCGTATTCGTTGACAAAGCTCACCGATTCATCCAGGCTATCTGTAAGAATAATACCTCCATAACCGTTAAGAACATTATCCACAAAACTGCGGTTTTCTGCTGGCAATTTTTGAAGAAGCTGGGGAACCAGCTCAAAAACTTCTTGAGCAAGAGTCCTGGAGTGAGTCACTAACAATGACGCTGAGTCAGGACCATGCTCCGCCTCGATAAGCAAATCTAAGGCTGCGGTATGAGGGTCAGCGTTTTCATCAGCCATGATGATGGCTTCACTAGGTCCTGCCGGCAAACCTACATCCAGAACACCGTAAAGCAATCTTTTAGCAGCGTTCACATAAGCATTGCCGGGACCGGTTATCTTGCGGCAACGGGGCACAGTCTCCGTTCCAAAAGCTACGGCTGACACGGCCTGCATCCCGCCAATCCTGTAAATATCTTTTATACCAACGATATGGGCTGCTGCCAGAGTAGTTTCTTCAACCAGGCCGCCCTGCCCGGGAGGAGTACACACCATGATATTTGGAACGCCTGCCAAAGCGGCCGGAATCCCTAACATCAGCATCACCGAAGGGAAACTACCTTTACCCCGGGGAACATAGAGGCAAACATCAGAGATAGGTGTAACCTTCTCTCCGGCCAAAATACCTTCGTCAACTTCTTTCATCCACATCTCTAATGGAAGCTGTTCCTGATGGAATTTTTTTATGTTATCCGCAGCGTACTGCAGCGTATCCCTGGTCTGTTCGTCCAAGTTATAGTAGGCCTCAGCTATCTTTTCAGGAGGCACCTTGATCTCTGACTGCTCCAGCCGAATCCCATCAAACTTTTCCGTATAGTGCAAAAGAGCCTGATCACCTTCTCTGCGCACTCTCTCCATAACTTCTAAGGCCAGGGAAGCATGCTCAGTAACATCAATCTCCGATCGGCTCATCAAGGCCTGCAATTCGTCCTCTGTCAGATTAGAAAGCTCATAGATCTTCACCAAACCCACTCCCTCTACATTATGTGGGAAGTATAAGCCAACAAGGAAAACCATTCCTTCCCGCAAGTTGCCCATTTTTTTCCCAACAGGGTAAAACAGCGTTATGACTACCTAATATGTAGGTCCTATCTCCTCAACAAGCGCCCATAATGCACCCAATACCAAGGAATGCCCACCACAGAGAACAGGAATTTCTGATCCCATAACAGCCCTGGTAAAATCACTCATCAGTGGATTGCTCAACTCTTCCCACATTCCCAGGTCAGAAAGAAAGCGCTCCTCAGGGGTGAGATTCATCCTGAAGTGCGCCATTAAGACCCTGGTATCCAGGAAGGCACACCGCGCAATTTTTTCTATATAATCTATAAACTTCTCAGGTCCAACCTCCTCCAGAAAATAACCCATTAAGGAGGTGACTTCCCCACGCTCTTCCCTCCCCAGGGCTTTCATGCCCCTTTCCTCGGAAAAAATACGCAAGCGCGCCTTAATATTTTTATTAATATGAGCAATTAAAGGAGCTCCCACTCTGCCCAACAAAACAATTTCCTCATAATCTCCCCTGAGGACCTCTTTTGCTCCTTCCAATCGCGAAAGATCCAGTTTTAAGGCCTTAATTTTTTGTGAGGCAAGAGGACCGGTAAAGGGGCTCCCGGCCAGCACCAACAAGTCGGCCGGAGTATCCAAGTCAAAAAGCAGTCCCAGTGTATTTTGAAAAAGCTTCATCTCTATACCTGAATTATCTCGCAGCTCAATAGCCAGAATATTATCCATGGCCGGAGGTTTAATACTATTGATGAGGGAAGCAGGAGTAAAAGCAATAATATCAGCCGACTGGGCATTATTGGAGTAAACAATTTTTGCTTCTTCCTGTAGTTGCTCACAAATAGCCTCCAATTCTGCCACGGTGACAAAAGGAATGCTGGCACCCCCTACATAGAGGATATTTTCCAGCCTTTCGCTATTTATGAGCTCCTGCAAGACCTTCCCGAAATGAAAGTCTTCTCTACTGCGCTGATTCTCCCATACCGTTACCCCCATAGAAGAAACCTCTGCTGCCAACTCCGAATAATTTGTGAGCAGATAAATAGACCCTATCTGCTGCACTTTTTTCATTTTATTGATGTTATCCAACAGAACAGCATGGCGCACATCCGCCAGTATTTTTTCTGTTCTGCCTTCCGGATTTCCCCCTTCAAAAATTACTACATTTACGGCTTTGCGCATCTACTGTCCGCCTTTTGTCTTGGCTTAATATATTTACACACCCGGAGCCTATTTTAAAGGTTCCTTTTCTTACCAGTCCTCCGGCTCAATTAGGCCGTAATTGCCGTCTTTACGCCTGTAAAGGACATTTATCTCATCGGTATCAGCATTGGCAAAAACAAAAAAACTGTGTCCCAGTAAATTCATCTGTAAAATAGCTTCTTCCACGGGCATTGGCTTCATGGCAAACCGTTTGGTCCTGACCACTACCGGCTCTGACTCTTCTTCTGTGGGCTGTGTTTGCACAACCTGCTCGGTTAAATCCTTGATACCGCTTTGTCTTAGTTTACGGTTAATTTTTGTTTTATATTTATGCATCTGCCGTTCCAATTTGTCTACTACCAAATCAATGGAAGCATATATATCCTGGCTTGCTTCCTCAGCACGCAATAATAAACCATCAATAGAAATTGTTGCTTCTACTATGTGATCGCCCTTGATAATGCTCATTGTTACCTGGACTTCTATCTGCGAATCAAAATATTTTTCTAACTTTCCCATGCGCTTTTCCACGTATTCTTGCAGAGCAGAAGATACCTCCATGTTTTTTCCACGAACGTTGATATTCATTAGAAGAGCCACTCCCTTCAAACATTTGGTTGTTCTATTCCCTTAAAGGGGTAACAATTACTATTCCCTATATAAAAGAAAAATCCTGCCCTTTTCTCTTAAATATATTGGATCTCTCAAAAATGAGAAGAGAGGCAGAACGCCTCTCTTCATTAATCTCGAGGTTAAGGTATTTCCTGATATTATAGTGTAACGACTATATTATAGCGCTATCCCCACCTCACAGATTAAACCTTGGTAACATTGGAAGCCTGTGGCCCTCTGCCACCTTCTACGATTTCAAACTCTACCTCTTGGCCTTCAGCCAGAGTTTTAAAGCCTTCCTCATTGATGGCAGAGTAATGTACAAATACATCATCTCCATCATCTCGCTCAATAAACCCGTAGCCTTTTTCTTTACTAAACCACTTTACCCTACCCAACATTAAACATACCTCCTAATAATTTAAACTGTGAGGCTGGGAACCTTCGCAAAATACTCTATCATATTAGAAAATAATTGTCAATTAAAAACAGCCCCAAGCCATAGGAAAAACAATCCATACTCTGTACCCTGCACCTGATTCCCACCATGGTTCTAGATCTCCAAAGCAAAGAGGCGCCTCGTATTTTCCAGGCAGGCACGTCCCACCCTCTCCCCGGTAGTTCCGCGTAATGCAGCAACCCGTTCGGCAACATGAACAACATTGGCGGGTTCATTTCTTTTGCCGCGCAAGGGTACAGGAGCGAGGAAAGGTGCATCAGTTTCCAACAGGAGCCTGTCAAGAGGTACAGTCGAGACAACCTTGGCCAGATCTGTGTTTTTAGGATACGTTACGGGGCCTGCTATGGAAATATAAAGACCCATCTCCGTTACTCTCTGCGCCAGTTTATAGTCACCTGAGAAACAATGCATAACTCCACCCGCCGCAGGAACCCCTTCTTCTTCCAGTATGTCCAAGACTTCCTCATGGGCATCACGGTCGTGTATAATAACTGGCAAATTCACTTTAATCGCTACCCTAAGCTGCTTGCGAAAAACAACCTGTTGTACCTGACGAGGAGAACGATCCCTGTAATAATCAAGTCCCATCTCTCCCAAGGCCACAACTTTGGGATGGGTAGAGATCTCTTCCAGTTGCTGGGGAAAATCAGATACTGCTTTGCTAGCATCATGAGGATGGATGCCTGCCGAAGCATAAATAAGAGGGTACTGCTCCGCAAGTTGGACGGCCCTCCGCGAAGATTCCAGGTCGAAAGCGGCGTTGATGATAACTTTTAATCCTACTCTTTCCGCCCTGCGAAGAACTTCTTCTCTATCCGAGTTAAAATCTTTAAAATCCAGGTGTGTATGGCTGTCAACCAGGTAGGGCAAGGATTTTACACTGTTCATGATATTTTACTCCCCGGAGAAACATCTTTATCCACTGCTGTTAATACCGCGTTGCCTTCATTATCAGTAGCAGCAAGGATCATTCCCTCTGATAAGAATCCCCTGATCTTTGCCGGCTTCAGGTTTACTACGAACAAGGTCTTTTTACCTTTTAGCTCTTGTGGTTTATAAAATTGGGCTATGCCAGCGATAATCTGCCTCTTTTCCTCTCCCAGATCTACCGTCATTTTTAGCAGTTTATCAGCTTTCGGAACCTGCTCGGCATCTAGAATCTCGCCCACACGGATATCCAGGCTGGCAAAGTGTTCAATATCAAGAAGACCCTCTTTTTCTTCTGCTTTTTCTTTATTTTCTTTTTTAGAGCTTCCCTTTTTCCGGGAATCACCAAACAGCACCTTTAGTTCTTCCTCAATATCCAGGCGCGGGAACAGATCTTCTGTGCGTTCTATCTTGCTCCCCGATTCAAGCAACCCCCAAGTATTCAAACTTTCCCAACTCTGTAGTTGAGAGAGATTCTCCATCCCTAACTGTCTCCATATGCGCCGGGGAGTACAAGGCATATAGGGCAGGAGAAGCACCCCTACAAAACGCAACGATTCACAGAGATTATAGAGCACGGTGGCCAATCGCTCTCTTTTTTCCGGATCCTTGGCCAGTGCCCAGGGGGTATTTTCATCAATATATTTATTGGAACGCCTGACCAACGACCAGAGTTCCTCCAAGGCCCCGCTGAATTGAAGCTTATCCATAAACTCTTCAATCCGTTGAGGTGTCTTAAGCGCCATTTCTTTTAGCTCTTTGTCCATCTCCTCTTCTTTACCATCGGGTCGGGGAAGCTTACCGTCGAAATAACGCTCCACCATGGTAACGGTTCTGCTCTGGAGATTGCCCAAATCATTGGCCAGGTCTGTATTAATACGTTGCAGCATGGATTCGTTGCTGAACACTCCGTCTGCTCCAAAGGGTATTTCTCTCAGTAAAAAGTAGCGCAAGCTGTCAGAACCATAACGTTCCATCAGCACCATAGGGTCCACTACATTGCCTTGAGACTTGGACATTTTCCCCTCCTGCAAGATCAACCAACCGTGCCCGAAAACCTGTTTTGGCAAGGGAAGCTCCAGCGCCATAAGGAAAATAGGCCAGTAGATGGTATGAAAACGCACAATTTCTTTGGCCATAAGGTGAACATCAGCAGGCCAATATTTATGGAAAAGAGTTTCGTCTTCGGATGAGTAACCCAACGCAGTGATATAATTGCTGAGGGCATCCAGCCAGACATAAATTACATTGCCGGGAGCAAAGGGAATGGGAATTCCCCAGTCAAAAGTAGAGCGAGATACGCAAAGATCTTCCAGCCCGGGTTCCAAAAAGTTATTGATCATTTCATTTTTTCGAGAAGGCGGTTGGATAAACTGCGGGTTTTCCTGGATATGTTGTAATAGGCGGGGAGCATACTTGGACATACGAAAAAAGTATCCCTCTTCCGCCACCATTTCAACAGGTCTTCCGCAATCCGGACAGTTTCCATCTTCTACCTGTCGAGCTGTCCAAAACGACTCGCAGGGTGTACAGTATAAACCCTCGTAGCGTCCTTTATAAATATCCCCCTGTTCATAAAGCCGGCTAAAAATGTTTTGCACGGCTTTTCGATGACGGGGCTCTGTAGTGCGGATAAAATCATTGTATGAAATATCTAGGGCAGACCAGAGCTGCTTAATCCAGTCTACTATTTCATCTACAAAAAGCTGGGGCTCCTTACCGGCAGATTCAGCGCTACGCTGAATTTTTTGGCCGTGCTCATCGGTGCCTGTTAAAAACCACACATCGTAGCCGGTTAGTCTCTTAAACCTGGCCATAGCATCCGCGGCTACGGTAGTATAAGAATGACCGACATGCAACCTGTCACTGGGATAATAAATCGGAGTAGTTATGAAAAATGTTTTTTCGGGCATGCTTTCTGCCAATCCTCCTTTTAACTTTCAAGCAAGGCGCATAAATAAGCTAAATTATACCATAAAAACTTGAGGGGAGCAAATGTTGTAAAACTCGTAAATTCTGTTATAAGGACCTTTCGCAGCTATGCTCTGTATAAGATTTAAAAATAAAAAACGCCGATTTTTGGGAAAAAGAGCAATAAATTTATATTTCGTTCAACCTCGCTTTTTACTATTGCCTTTTATGGGAATTGCTGGTATAATGTTTATGAATTTGGTGAATAATGTAAATAAAGGGGGTGACCGGGTTGAAATCCACAGGCATTGTACGCAAGGTTGACGAACTGGGCAGGGTTGTTATCCCTATTGAGCTACGCAGGACTTTGGGGATCGAAGTTAAAGATGCTTTGGAGATTTATGTGGACGGAGAGAAAATAATCCTTAAAAAATATGAACCGGCTTGCATTTTTTGTGGAAGTGCTGAAAAAATCAAGCAGTTTAGCGGAAGGATAATCTGTGAAGAATGCATTAACAAGATGTCTGATTGAGAATTGTGAGTGAGAAGAAATAGACACATAACGGCAAACAAAGGTGAAAAGAAGACTTACTGCACTCTTTCCAGAAAGTCTTCTAAACATTGATGTTAGCCTTTTTTTTATTCAAGCAATCCCAGCTTTTTAAAGCGGAGATAGAGCGAATACACTTCATTTCGTGAGAGGGAAAAAAATCTGGCTGTTTTTTTAACGGCTTCTCCCGGGGCATAGCCATTACCTATTTCTTTCATGAGCATATACCGGATTTTTTCTTTTAATTTTTCACTATTGTCTTCTATTAATCCATTTCTACTTCTACCGCCCGGATCTCTAATATGGGGTGCCAGTACCAAGGTAATTTCTCCACGGGGAGGATTTTCACTGTAATAATCTATAAGTTCTAAAGGTGCCCCCCTTTTTATTTCCTCAAACAATTTGGTCAATTCTCTACATACAGCAATTTCCCTCGAACCAAAAATTTCCTCCATCTCTTGCAAAGTCTTTAACAATCGGTGAGGGGACTCGTAAAAAATAACTGCGTTTTCTTCCTCTTTAAGGGATTCCAGTACTTTCCGGCGTGCTGCTTTTTTACGTTCCAAAAATCCCATGAACACAAACCTTTTACAGGGATAAGCAGAGAGCACCAGCGCAGTAAGAGCAGCAGATGGCCCCGGAAGCACAGTATAAGTAAGTCCTTCTTCTACCAGCAACTCTATAAGGTAATGACCGGGATCAGAGATCAGGGGCATACCTGCATCAGTGATCAATGCAACCCGTTTTCCTTCTTTCAGCTTGCCCAGAATAAATTTACTGCTTTTCTTGCGGTTAGCTTCACGGTAAGAAATAAGGGCAGCACTAATCCCATAGGCAGAGAGCAATTTGCGGGAACGTTCGACCTTTTCCACCGCTATCAGGTCCACGGCTTGGAGGCATTCCAACGTCCGCAAGGTTATGTCTTTTAAGTTGCCGATAGGAGTAGCACAGATAAAAAGGGTTCCCCTTTTAAATTGATCTTGAACTTCCTCTTCAATCATGAAGGTCGCTATCCTTTTTCTTTTTTTCTATTTTTCTTTTTTTCCATCAGAATTGTCCCTTTCTACTTCTTCCACAGGAAATTCCTGCTGTACAGAAAGGTCCTTTAACTCCACCAGAACTATTTTTTTAGCGATATTGGTGCTTATAACTTTTCCATCTCCTCTAGGGGTTATCACTAAATCACCCGTAACAGGGAGTTCTCCTTTAGCATGTTCATAATGATCGGCCTCATAGCGCAGGCAACACATGAGGCGCCCGCAAATTCCGGAAATCTTAGTAGGATTAAGAGATAGGTTCTGTTCCTTGGCCATACGTATGGAGACAGGACCAAAACTACCAAGAAAAGTAGCACAGCAAAGCCCTCTTCCACAAGGTCCCATTCCACCAACTATTTTAGCTTCATCCCTCACTCCGATCTGCCTGAGCTCAATACGAGTACGAAAGACCGCCGCCAAATCTCTTACCAGTTCTCTAAAATCTACGCGATTTTCTGCGGTAAAATAAAAGATTATCTTGTTATGGTCAAAGGTATATTCAACATCTACCAGTTTCATGGTCAAGCCGTATTTTTTGATCTTCTCCTGGCAAACCTTATATGCTTCCTCTTCTTTGCGTTTGTTTTCAGAAATCTGGTTTTTATCAGATTCCGTGGCAATTCTACGCACCAGGCGTAGGGGAGGAACAATTTCATCATCATCGACTTTTTTGCTTTCCAGCACAACATCTCCAAGCTCCAGTCCCCGGCTTGTCTCCACAACAACCTTCTGTCCTGCCTTGAGTTCCAGTTGACCTGGATCGAAATAATAAATTTTTCCAGCTTTCCTAAAGCGTACGCCTACCACCTTTGACAAAGTTATGCAACTCCTCTCATCTTCAAAAACAACACCTCTAGCGCCAGGCGCTTATTAACATTGCCCTGGAGTTGCCACTGCAGATCCAGGATGTCGCCACAGATCTTTTCCTGGGAAAAGAAGGATGAATGGTTATTCCGAACTTCTTTCTCCCCAGGATCATTGTTCTGGGTGCTTCTCGTATTAATACTTTTCAAAATCAGGTTCTTCCCGCTTCCTCCGGATTGTATCACAAGCCGGTCCCGATAAAATAGCAGCAGCAGATCCAGGACTTCTTCCAGATCCTCTCGTCGGGAAAACTCTTCTGCCTTGCTGAATATGACGTCTACAGGATCTCTTTCGATGGCTTCTACCAGCATCAAAATTTCCTGATATTTACTATCCCATTTCCCCAGGGAAGCTGTTTCTATAGCTTTTCCCGGGTTGCCACCAGCCAAAACCAACACAATTTCTTTCTCCTCCTTGGAGAAAGAGCCCTGATTTACCAGTAATTCTTCCATCTCTTCTCTGGCAAGCGGTTTTAAAGGGAAATGGGTGCATCTGGAAAGAATCGTGGGTAGTAAAGACCACGACTTAGAGCTCATTAGGATAAACACCAGGTGGCGAGGAGGCTCTTCCAGGATTTTTAACATGCTATTAGCAGCAGAGAGAGTCAGAAGCTCTGCATCCTGAATTATACATATCTTTCTTTGCCCTTCAGCCGGCAGATAATAAAGATCTTCCTTAATCTCCCGCAGTTGAGCAATCTTTAAGGACGCCCCGCTGGGCTTGAGATAAAATAGATCGGGATGGCTGCCGCTAAGAGTCTTTCGACAAGAAAGACATTGCCCGCAGGGGGGCTCGCTACTGGCATCACAGTTCATGGCCTGGGCAAAAAGCATAGCCAGAGTCTTTTTTCCACTTCCAGGAGAACCTGAAAACAGGTAAGCATGTCCAACTTGCCCCGCGGAGAGGATGTTTTGCAGGGCCTGCAATATTAATTTTTGGCCAATTATTTTTTGAAATCCCAATTCATAGCTCCTTTACTGGATATAGTCCTTATTATATTTTTGAAACATTCGTCTTGTTCAATAATAAGGATTGCAATCGATCCCAAAGCTGTTCGTGCACCTTTTGGGGTTCTTTTTCCGCATTTAAAATTACAAAACGTTTCCTTTCTTGGGAAGCCAGGAGCAAAAAACCTTCCTGCACTTTGCGATGAAATTCTAATTCTTTTTGTTCCATGCGATCCTTATGAAAAGGGATCAACCCTTCTCCTTTTCTTTCCAGGCGCTGCAAACCGTGCTCCGCATCTATATCCAGCAAAAAGGTCATATCCGGTAGAACTCCACCAGTTGCCCAGATGTTTGTATCTCTTATCATTTCCAATTTTTCGCCGCCGGCAAGACCCTGGTACACGATACTGGAGTCCAGGTAGCGATCTGTAATAACCACGTAACCCTTTTCCAGGTAAGGTCTGATCAACTCTGTTACCAGCTGGGCCCTGGCCGCGCTGTAAAGGAGTATCTCGGTGGGGACTGACATCTCTTTGAAATGTGGATTTAAAAGAATATTCCTGATCTCCTCGCCGATGGGAGTCCCCCCAGGCTCCCTGGTGAGAAAAACCTTATATCTCTCGCTTTCCAGGCGCTCTTTCAGCATATAGGCCTGCGTTGTTTTGCCGGCGCCATCTGCACCTTCAATACTTACAAAAAAACCTCGCGTATTCTTCGAAGAAGTCATCTTTTCACCGCCACCCAGGACTGTTTTTTGTTTACATATTATTTTAACATATTATTCTTCACAGATAACCCGTAATTTTTGTAATTTGGGATCTGACACTCCTTGAAACAGCCAGCCTTTTGCACGCTTATGCTGTAAAAGAGAAAGAATTTTTGATGTAATCCTCTCCCCGGGAGATATAAGCGGAATACCCGGAGGTGAGAGGATTATCATCTCAGCACTTTTTTCCCCCCTGGATTTTTCCAATGGAACCTCCATAGAAGGAGCATGTAATGCATCTTTGGGCGACAGGAACTGAGGAACAAAGGAAAAGCTTGCTTGACCGGTATCCTTATACTTGTGAAATACATTGGAAAAAAATGGGGGGGGAAAATCAGTGCGACAAAAATTCCTCGCCATACCGGAAAAACTATTTTCCTTGTTTAAAACTCTAGAAAACGCATTCAGAAAAAAGGAATGTGGAGTATTAAGCACTACAGGGCCAAGCACTGCCAGGAGGTATGAGTCTCCTGCCATTTCTACCTGAACGCCGTACTTTTGAGCCAATTCAGACGCTAAAAAACGGGCTTTACCGCCCGGAGAAAAAAAAGTCAAACGGGCAGGGTCAAGTTTAAAACCGCATTTATTAACTGTTTTAACAGAAAGATGGTATAATCCTTTCCGATATAAGGCTTCTCTAAGATACATAGACCATTCCCACAGATCGCCGAAAATCTTTTCCCCATCATACGCAACCCTATGCCTGGCCAGATCCAGGGAGATCATAACCGGATAAGAAGGGCTGCTGGTCTGAACAGCCTGCAACCAAAAAGTTGTTGTATCGACCAAGCCTTTTGCCCGCAGATGTAAAAAACCTCCCGGGGTAAGAGCTCCCAGGGATTTATGAGCGCTATGCAGCCACAGATCAGCCCCCGCCCTTGCAGAGTGTGGCAGTTTGTCCCCCAGAAAGGGAAAATAAGTACCATGTGCTTCATCTACAGCCATGAGCACTCCGTGTTTTTTAGTAATTCTACTGATCTCTTCCAGATCACAGGTTACACCCCAATAAGAAGGTGAAGTTACCAATAAAAGCTTGGCATCGGGATGCTCTTTAATGGCCCTTTCTACTACCTCGGCGGAAAGATTCAGGGGAAAGCCCGAGAGTGGTTCACGCTCCACCGGAATATAGATAGGATTTGCCCCGCTCAAAGCAATACCGTTATAAGCAGATTTATGTGAAAGACGGGAAATCAAGACCTTTTCTCCTGGCTGACATATCCCCAGAAAAAGAGCAAGCATTCCTCCTGTTACACCGTTGACAAGGAAAAAACTCTCTTTTGCATTGAAAATAGAAGCTGTCAGCTTTTGGGCCCGCGCAATAGCCCCCTGGGGCAGATGCAGATCATCCAGGGATGGGAGTTCTGTAAGATCCCACTGCATATGGTAAAAAAAATCCCTTTGCCTTGAAGGCAGAGAAGAGCCTCCTCGCCCATGCAAAGGAACATGTAAAGGGAACAATCTCTTTCGTAAGTAATTTTTAGCTACCCTGTAAAGAGGAGCTTCTCGTTGAGATAATATTTTTCCTATGGGAAGCACCATCCCTTATAAGAATCCAGGAATAATCCTCTCTTAGCGAAGGGTATAATTGGGAGCTTCCTTGGTAATCTGTATATCGTGAGGATGGCTCTCCAACAGTGAAGCGCCGGTAATACGAACAAAACGAGTTTTGGTCTGTAATTCTTGCAAATTTTGAACGCCGCAATACCCCATACCTGCTCTCAGACCGCCAGCCATTTGGAAAACCATATCAGCTACGGTACCACGGTAAGGAACCCTTCCTTCTATCCCCTCTGCTACAACTTTTTGCTCGTCCTCTTGGAAATAGCGATCCCTGCTTCCTTCTTTCATGGCACCGATAGAACCCATGCCTCGATAAACTTTATAACTGCGTCCCTGATAGATCTCCATATCACCCGGGCTCTCCTCAGTGCCCGCAAAAAGACTTCCGATCATCACCACATCAGCTCCGGCAGCAAGAGCTTTTACTATATCCCCGGAGAATTTAATACCTCCATCGGCTATAATCGGCACCTTGAAACTTCTTGCTACCTGCGAAACGTCATGAATAGCTGTTATTTGTGGCACACCTATCCCTGCTATCACCCGTGTAGTACAAATTGAACCTGGACCTACACCAACCTTTAGAGCATCGGCACCGGCATGAATCAGGTCCCTTGCTGCTTCGCTCGTGGCAATATTTCCAGCGATCACCTGTATCTCAGGGTATTCATCCTTAATCATGCGCACTGTCTGCATTACAGGTTCCGCATGTCCGTGAGCCGTATCAACCACCAGGGCATCTACTTTAGCTTCTATAACAGCAGCGACTCTAGCCATGGTCTCTCTACCTATGCCTACTGCTGCTGCAGCTCTCAACCGACCCGACTCATCCTTAGCTGCACGCGGATGAGCAATACCTTTTTCAATATCCTTAATGGTAATCAGGCCCTTTAGCATAAAATTTTCGTCTACAATTGGCAACTTCTCGATTTTGTATTGGGCCAAGATTCCCTGTGCTTCATTGAGGGTTGTACCTTCCGGAGCAGTAACCAGATTATCTTTAGTCATCACATCCTTGATGAGAAGGCTGTAATCCTTTTCAAAGCGTAGATCTCTGTTGGTTATGATCCCCATCAGTTTTCCTTCTACCACCACAGGAACACCAGATATTCGGTAACGCTCCATCAAGGCAGCTGCATCGTTAATGGTATGCATGGGTGAAAGGAAAAAAGGATTTGTGATAACGCCATGCTCAGAACGTTTCACCCTATCTACTTCCTCCGCCTGCCGCTCTACAGACATGTTGCGGTGGATAACACCAAGGCCCCCCTCCCTGGCTACCGCTATGGCCATACTTGATTCTGTAACGGTATCCATCCCGGCGCTCACGATGGGAACACTCAAGGTAATTGCAGGGGTCAAAATAGTTTTTATACCTACATCACGAGGTAATACTTTAGAGTGTCCTGGTAACAGCAAAACGTCATCAAAAGTAATTCCTTCTTTGTTAAAACGATCTTCCAAAAAAACCAACTCCCTTGCTTTAAGGGCTAAAAACTTTAACTTATCATAGCAGAAAAAGCATGCCCATGTCAACTTGAGAAGCATTTTCAACATTACCAAACAGGTGGAGCATATAAAAGAACAGCAACTCTTGGAATGGTGAAAGATATATAGTAAAATCATGTAAAATTCGCTTAGATATTTTTAAAAAGAGCTTTTTTGCTCTAATCAAGGAGGTATGGGTAATGCTTTGGGGAAAAAAAGGATCACATAATACGGAACAAACTGTGGAAGCGGTACTCGAAAAAGCGAAAGAGCTTGGAATCAAGCATATTGTTGTGGCCTCCAATAGTGGGATTTCTGCTGAAAAGTACATTGGTGAAGGATTGGAAGTAATCTGTGTTACACACCACGTTGGTTTTAAGAACCCGGGTGAAAGTGAAATAACCATGGAGATGAAAAAGAAGCTGCAGGAAGAAGGGGTGCAAGTTCTTACCACTACTCATTTACTGGCCGGAGTAGATCGGGCAGTACGAGTAAAATTCGGGGGACTTTACCCCGCTGAAATAATTGCTGCTGCTCTGCGAATTTTTGGACAAGGCACAAAAGTCTGCGTGGAGATAGCCTGTATGGCACTGGATGCTGGAATGATACCTTACGGTCAAGAAGTAATCAGTGTAGCAGGAAGCGGACGCGGCTCTGACACAGCCTGCGTTATAGTCCCTGCCCATTCCAACTACTTTTTTGACACAATGCTCAAAGAATTTATCTGCATGCCCAGGGAAAAATAATTCCAAAAACCACCTTGACTTATAATGTAAGATTTTATTACAATAAAAATATCATAATATATTTTTTTTTGTAATGTTATTGACATAAATAATGTTATATTTTATAATTACAGACAGGAAGGCGGGGGTAGCGATGATAGATAGAAACAAGGAACCTGTCTACAGCATAAGCGTAGCCGCTAGACTATTAAAGGTAACTCCAAGAATATTAAGAATGTACGAGGAAATGGATCTTATAAGTCCTTTTAGGACAGAAGGAAAGACGCGGTTGTATTCAGAAAAAGATATGAAAAAGCTAGAGATCATCTGCTACCTGCATAGGGAAAAGGAGGTGAACCTTCCCGGCATAAAAATAATTATAGGGTTACTATTCAATCAAAAACAGGGTTATTTAAAAGAACAAAATGCTCAGAAAGAAGCGAGTGAGATCGAAGAAAAGGTCAGGGAAATCGCTCCCGAATTATTGTCAAAAGATTATCAGGCAAACAATGAACTCTAGTTGATAACCCTCTACTTTGCCCTATAAACAAAACTTCTCTTATATTTCAGCAATACAAAGTATAACCAAAGAATAATGTGACAGGAGGTGTTTATAATGACAAACATTATGAGGAGACGTACGGGAAATCCGGTAAATGATCTGATGGGACTGAGAGACGAGATGGATCGTTTCTTGAGCAATCCTTTCCGGTTATTTGATGACAATCGTGGCAACAGTCTGGGATGGCAGCCTGCGGTGGATCTGGAAGAAAATGAGAACGAATTCATAGTCACCGCAGAATTACCCGGCATAAAAAAAGATGACATTAAGATCAATATAGCAGAAAACAAAGTCATGATAAGCGGTAAATTGTTTGAAGAAGAAGATGTGCAAGAGAAAAACTACTATGTCAAAGAAAGGGCAAGAGGAAGATTTAGCCGTGGGTTCACGTTGCCTTGCCCGGTTAGCTCTGCTGATGCAGAAGCTACCTATAAAGAAGGAATACTGAGTCTTAAGTTGCCCAAGGCAGAAGAAGCAAAACCCAAAGAAATAACCATTAAAGATGAATAATAACGTTGGTTATTTCACAACTAAGCTGATATAAGATTCATGCCGGAGCGGTTTCCTTCATAAAGCGGGGAGGAGTTTTTCAAGCTCTTTCCCTGTTATTTTTTTGCCTATAAAAGGAAATCAACCTATACTTGTCGAAGAAGAAAAATGCAAAATATATATTAGAAAGAGGTTTACTTTTGAGTCTTCTTGAAACAGTTGCCATAATCCCTGCTTATAATGAAGCGCCTCGCATTTCAAAAGTTTTAGAAACAGTGCTATCCTGTCCGCTCATCAACGAAACTATTGT
Source organism: uncultured Desulfovibrionaceae bacterium (assembly GCA_964567295.1). Taxonomy (GTDB): domain Bacteria; phylum Bacillota; class Dethiobacteria; order DTU022; family UBA8154; genus SLJK01. The sequence continues at coordinate 5,612 of CAZMLU010000005.1, read as the reverse complement.
TGTCGATGATGGATCTACTGATGGAACTGCGGAAACAGCAGCGGCTTTTCCGGTAAAGCTCATTCGGCTTTCCCAAAACATGGGGAAAGGTGCAGCCCTACAGGTAGCCCTGGAAGAAGTGTACTATGCATCTTATTACATTTTTCTGGATGCCGATCTGCTCCATCTCAACCATGAGCACATCAAAACTCTCCTGTCCCCGCTGAAAGAAAAAAATCCTCCGTCCATGACTATCGGGGTTTTTAAAGCAGGTAATAAAAACAGTGTAAATTTGGCCCAGAAATATTTTTCCGTTCTTAACGGTCAACGGGGACTACGAAGAGACTTTGTGGAGATACTTCCTGAACTCAAATGGTCCCGTTTCGGTGTGGAAGTCTTGTTAACAAGGTTTGCAAAGCTGACTCAAAGACCTGTCCATTATCCTGAACTGAATGGAATAACTCATGTAACTAAAGAAGAAAAGCTGGGCTTTATCAAGGGTTTTACGTACCGTCTACAAATGTTTCGAGAATGTCTTTATGCTCATTTTAAACACAAGAAGATGATAGATCTGTATCCTGGAAACACTCCGCAGGAGATTCTGGACAATATTCGAAATAACACCCAAATGGCAAAAGAATAAACAAGTATTATTAATAAAGCAAGAGATAAACAAAAAGAAATCTTTGGGGGAAAGGAAGTGGAAGCGTGCCTGACAAAGAAAAAAAACAAAGAGAAAAGTTCAACCTGGGTGTAACACTGGAAAAAGCAATTTCGGATCTTTCACAGGCTGACCCACGCCTGGTCAGTCTCAACAGCGGCACTACTTATAATAGGGAAATGAACAGTTATCTCCTTCCCTATTTGAACAGGAAATACTTTGTTAACCACAGCACCGGTGAAGTAAAGCCCTTAGGGGAAGATAAGGAAATCTCTATTCATCTGCAAATCATGTTTATACATTACCTGACTCATGCTGATGGAACTCCACTCCAAAACAGATGGATTACTTTCAAGGAGCTTCCGGGAGGTTTAATATATGCTGAACCGTACCAAAACAGGGCTATTAACCCTCTTCTAAAATACTTCGGTCATAAGCCAGAACAACTACAGAATATAGCCGCAAGCCTGGGTGGCGCCCCCAGCTCCATGGGTGATTCAAGTGTAATTATGCGACCTTTTCCACGAGTTCCCGTTGCTTTTGCCTTATGGGAAGGAGATGAGGAGCTCTCTCCTTCGGCTACTATACTTTATGATGCATCGGCAGAGCACTACCTGCCCACTGAAGATTATGCTCTTCTGCCAGGATTAATAATATGGGAGATGGCTGCAAAGCTGACATGATAGGGTCGAAATTAGTCAATAAGACTCCAGTCCGGCTCCACCGATTCTGTCAGCTCCAGATGACCTTTTAGTGTTTCAATCTCTTCTCCCTCAAGTAGTAAAGCTTATTACTTTTCTCTCAAATTCACTTTAAGAATATACACCCCTGCCGAAAAACGCTTCTCTATCTCAAAGCCAAACTTTTCCATTAAATGAATGATGGCCTTGTTTTCAGGGAGCACTTCACCGGTAAAACTTAGAAGTCCTTGTTTTTTTGCTAAATTAATAAGATACGAAAGCAGTTCCGTCCCAACGCCCATATTTTGGTATTCATCCCCCACAACAAGAGCTACCTCTGCTGTATGATTATTTTCGTCGATTCCGTACTGCCCAATTCCTATAATAGTCTCAATTTCTTCCATTACTTTTATGGCCAGAATTACCATCTCACGCGTATAATCTATTACTACGAACATATCCTGCAACATGTGGTGAGGCATATCTCTACGCTTTGTCAAGAACCTCTTGTACATGCTCGTATCCGAAAGGGAATAAAAAAAATCTTTTAACAAGGGTTCATCACTTATCTTTACCGGGCGCAGAAGCATTTCAATACCGCTATTTGTAGTTCTGTATGTCTCCAGTTCTTCGGGATATTCACCTTTTTTACCGGGAATATAAGCCTGATCTTTATAAATTAAAGAAAATCTTTTTGCTTCCTCAATAAGCCAGGGCCTAAAATCTGGATGAGCGATCGCTATGAGAGACATAGCTCTCTCCCTGATATTCTTGCCATGTAAATAGGCAATGCCATGCTCTGTAATCACGTAGTGGAGATCGCCGCGGGTCAATGTAACCCCTGCTCCCTCCTGGAGGAAAGGAACTATACGAGAAATAGAACCCTCCCGGGCAGTCGATTGAAGAGCAAGTATTGTTTTCCCTCCTTCGGAAAGAACGGCGCCTCTCATAAAATCCGCCTGCCCGCCGATACCACTATAGAATTTTTGTCCCCTGGATTCAGCGGTAGTCTGCCCTGTCAAATCTATCTCAAGAGCAGTATTGATAGCCACCATATTTTTATTGCGAGCGATAACCAGTGGATTATTGGTAAAGTCAACTGTCCTAAATTCAATGGCTGGATTATCATCTAAAAAAGCATAAGTATCTCTGCTGCCCATACAGAAAGCCGCTACTGTTTTTCCTCGTAATAGATTTTTTTTACTATTATCAACAATACCATTTTCAATTAGCTTGACGATACTATCACTGAGCAGTTCTGTGTGAACTCCAAGGTGCTTTTTGCCGTACAGGTTTCCTATCACGCCGCTGGGAATGGCACCATAACCCACCTGAATAGTGTCACCATCTTCAACAATACGGGAAACATATTCTCCAATTTTTTGGGCAATTTCACCTGCAACTTCTCCTTGATACTGCAGCAAAGGTTCATCTTTCGGTATAATAAAATCTACTTCCTGAAGATGAATAAAGGAATCTCCGTGAACCCTTGGCATGTAGGAATTTATCTGGACGATCACTGTATTAGCGCTGTTCACTGCTGCTTTAACAATATCCACGCTTATTCCCAAACTGAGATAACCGTGTGCATCCGGAGGAGCAGCTTGCACAAGGACAACATCCAGCGGAACAAAGCGGCGGGAGAAAAGAGTAGGGACATCAGAAAGGAAAATAGGTGTATAGTCCGCCATACCCTTATTTACAGCCTCTCGAGTGTTATCTCCGATAAAAAATGAATTATGTCGGAAATTGCGGCGAAATTTTTCATCAGTATAGGGGGCCACACCCAGGGTAAACACGTGGAGTATCTCGGCATCGAAAAAAGCTTTGGGATTGGACTCCACGTACCCGACAAGGGCCTCGACCAGGTATTGTGGTTCTCCGCAACCTGTTCCAATAAAAATCCTGTCCCCAGCGCGAATGTTAGCAAAAATTTCTTCTTCTACAGCTATTTTTCCGGGATATTGCTTTTTCACCTTATCTAACCAACCATTGTCCTTGGGCATAGGTGCTCATCTCCAGTGCATCTTTCATTCTCCATATATTGTATATCATATTTTCTATACTTTTAAAAGATAATTGTAGTTTGCCGTCATCTGGAGTATTCTATTATTTGCAACTTCTTTAAATTTTACCCCTGATTTTCTAAATTTGTTTATGCTATAATCAGAAAGTAGACATCATTAAAATATGTTGTTCTGATCATATCATACTGGAGGAAAAGGGAATGGATCCTTTTACACATGCAATAGTAGGGGTTGGGGTTGGAGCACTTTCAGGACAAACCATCTCCCCTTATAATCCAATATATTGTGCAGCAGTTTTCGGTGCAGTGGCACCTGATTTTGATATTGTTACCATGCTTAGAGGGGAGTTTTCGTTTATACGTCATCACAGGGGCATTTCTCATTCACTGGTTGGCCTTCTACTAATCTCCGCCGCTGTGGCAGGAATAATTTATATTGATTTTGGCGGATACTTTTGGCTTTATTTCCTTTGGGCAGTAATAGGAGCACTTTCTCACATTACTCTTGACTTTTTTAATTCGTATGGCGCAGCGCTTTGGTGGCCGTTATCGAGCAAAAGGCGCGCAGGCAACTTGCTTATGTTTATGGACCCTTTATTATTAATGCTTTTTATACCAATATTTTTCATTTACCAAAACCCGCAGCTGGCAGCTGTCCTGTCTATTATCTTAGTTGCGATCTATCTTTTAATACGCTGGAAAATGCGCCTCCAGGTAGAACATTTTTTAAAAAAACATTATAGGCTAAGGCCGCACAATGAAAAACTGGCAATAATGCCCGCGTTAAGAGGAATAGCAAGTTGGGACTTTCTAATCGATAGCCCCATGAAAGTAACCCGGGGTACTATGCATTACTTCGGACAGCAAATAAATAGCATCCTTTTTTTAGATAAAACAACCTTGACTCCCTTGGCCTATAAAGCTCTTCAAACTGTCCCTGGGCGTTTTTTCCTGCAATTTACTTCCTTTTACCACATCGCACAGTGGGAAGAAAAAGGCAAAATATTTGTCAAACTAATGGATCTGCGTTTTGGCAACAAATCTGATTTTGTCTATAAACTAACCATGGTTTTTAATGAACAGTGGCGGCTGGAAAAAGCCAACCTATATCGTCTGAACGATATAATCCCCATAAAAATTGGCAGGGATATTCCCCTTAATACTTCTTTATCTGGAAGCAGCAGAAATATTCAGTGACCTAATATCTGTTGAGAAAAAAGGTACTTTTCAAGAGCTGGGTTAATGGCAATCTAGATCGATTCTTTCTCAATCATTTTTCCTTTTATTGACAATCTCCCTGTATAGAATTAACAAGATAATTATTATAGCCCCCGCATAAAAAACAGGAGTAAGAAGTATTAGAGGAGCAAATATGAGGGCAAAAAAAAGAAATGCAACCCCCACAAAAAGAAGTATATAGTAACGCATTTTCCCCAGGCGAGGCCAAAATATTAGCAACAATACAATAAGAAGGGTAATAAAAAGATCCAAGGTTTAGCTCCTTTTTGGAGGTATGCTTTTCGCTGCCACCTCTAATAAGCGGCGCAAATATTATCCCACGATCCTTCATAAGTGTCAATTAATTATATCTGATCGAGTAGGAGGTCACCCATTATTTGAGTGACCGTCCTCTCACACCACCGTACGTAACGTTCGGTATCCGGCGGTTCGTTATGACAATCAAGCTCTAGAAAACAAATTTGACATGCTAGTATACCCACGTTTTTCCAGATGGGCGTTAGTTATGGCACGATTCACAATTGGGCTATTGGAGATCCTCCAGTAGCCTTTTCTTGTGTTTGCAAATTCCCATGTTTTACCTTCCGGGATGCCTAGCTTCTTTAGGTTTGCATATCTGGTTCGGATACGTTTCCACGTCTTCCAGATACATGCCCTAAGTCTTCTGCGTACCCATTCATCCAACTGTTTGAGGTGGTTCTTCATGTCTGCCAGTATGAAGTAATTAACCCATCCACGGGTAACCTCAGTGAGCCTTCTTACCCTAGTCTCGAAGTTCATGCTGGCGTTCCGGTTAGTAATGTCCCGAATCTTATCCTTGAGCCGTTTAAAGCTCTTGGCATGAACTCTAAGCCTGTATTGTCCACACGGGTATTGTAGAAGCTGTATCCGAGAAACTTCCACTTCATAGGGCTGTCCACTGCGCTTTTCTGTTCGTTTACCTTCAGCTTCAGTCGGTCTTCAATGAACCGTCTTATGCTTACCATGACTCGCTCCCTGGCTCTGCGGCTTTTGACGTAGACATTAC
>CAZMLU010000004.1:56467-65505 GCA_964567295.1 uncultured Desulfovibrionaceae bacterium | reverse complement strand
TCAGGACAGTTAAGCCGGATCTGTTTCTGCAGTTCTGTGAAGGGGGCAAGGTGAAAATACAGGGTTCCTCCATAAGTTGCCAGCACTTTGCAAAGATCAACTGCTTTATTGACAGAACCTTCTCCTGTAAAGGGTGGGCTATGAAAGTAGAGTGCCTCTAGTTCGATTCCTCTTTTCAAAGCCATCCATCCGGCCACCGGGCTGTCAAGTCCTCCGGAAAGCAGCAGTATCCCTTTGCCGTTTACACCTACAGGGAGTCCACCGGGGCCCGCGGCTTCTTCTGCGTAAAGGTATGCACCTTTGTTTCTTATTTCTACTGTAAGCAGCAGCTGAGGGTTATGAACATCTACCTGGATATCCAGTTCACTATCCAAAACGTACGCTCCTATAGTGCTGTTTATTTTTGGTGAAGTAAGGTGGAAAGATTTGTTGGAACGGTGGGTGTTAACTTTAAAGGTCATTCCAGGCTTATAATTATCTTTTAACAATTGCAGTGCCTCTATGCATATTTCTTGAAGGTCCAGGCTTACTCTTGCTGCTCTGGAGATGGAAATGATTCCGAAAACCTTCTGCAGCCTTTCCTGGGCTTGCGATATGTTTTCAGAAGTAATGGAGATAAAGAAGCGACCTTTTTCAAATGTAACCTGGAAAGGCTCCAGGCCCTTTAAGGTGTTCCGAATGTTTTTATGCAGTTTTTTTTCAAAAAAAGGTCGGTTTTTTCCTTTAAGGGCTATTTCCCCGTAACGAATCAGTAAAAGGGGCATAAGATAATTCCTTCCTGGTTATGGGTCTGCCGCAATTTGAAATGTGGCTTTTTCATGGATTAATAATTTCTCTTTTTATTGTGCCAGATAAGCAGCATATAATCAACTCATATATAAAAAAGCCGGAACACCCCGGCTTTTAAGTAACTATTGAATAGTCTATTTGGGATAGATTGTTTAAACTTGGAGAACTTCTTTAACACCAGGAACCTGTTCTTTAAGCACCCTTTCAATACCCTGCTTCAGGGTCATGGTAGACATGGGACAACTTCCGCAAGCGCCTGTTAGCTGTACTTTAACGGTTCCATCCTCTTCTACTGCAATAAGGGAGACATCTCCTCCATCGGCTTGAAGGGAGGGACGTATTTTTTCCAAGGCTTTTTCAACTTTTTCTCTCATTAGATGTTAACCTCCTTTGATATTAAATGGTCCGTATTTAAGTTTTATTCCCAAAAAATAAGCAGTTGATTTTTCTAGCTATATTTTGTTTCTTTTTGGGATGCAACTATTAACATTATAGCATAAAAAAAATACGTTGTCGAATAAAGAAATTAAAAAATAAGATTTATCCTTGCTCTGTAAAGCTTAAGATTTGCTCTTTTAAGTGTGCAAGTTTTAATTCTGCCTCTTTTTTGGATTTACCTTTGACAGAAAAGTATAATTTTACTTTTGGTTCGGTTCCGGAAGGGCGTATACAGAACCAAGAATCATCTTGTAGCAAATAGTAAAGGGCGTTGGAGGGCGGAAGAATTAGTTTTTCTTTGCTCCTTTCTGGCATTTTCCACTTGATGCCTTCTTGGTAGTCCCTTTTTTCAATTACTTGAAGACCTGATACTTCTTCCATCTGCTTTTCCCTAAATTTTTCAACTATGCTTTCCATATCTGAGAGATTATTAAACTCAACAGACTGGAGGTCTTCTAAAAAATACCCATGTTTGCCATAGATATCTTCTAGCACAGAGAGCATATTCTTGTTCTGTTTTTGATAATAGTTTAACATATCTGCAGTAAGTAAAGAGGCGATTACTGCATCTTTGTCCCGCACAAAAGTGCCTGCCAGGTAACCAAAACTCTCTTCGTAACCAAAAATGAACTGGCGATCTCCTTTTTCTTCGAATTCTTTTATTTTTTCACCGATAAATTTGAATCCTGTCAGGGTTTCTACCATTTCTATCCCGTAAGAATTAGCAATTTCTTTACCTAAGTTACTGGTAACAATTGTTTTAACCACTACTCCGTTGGGAGGAAGTATATTTTTTTCTTTTAGCTGCTTCAGAATATAATCCAGCAGTAGCGCACCCAACTGGTTGCCATTTAATAAAGTGTAGCCACCTTTTTCGTTTTTTACTGCACATCCGACTCTGTCTGCATCAGGGTCAGTAGCGAGAACCAAATCAGCATCTTTTGTAGAAGCCAACTCCAAGGCAAGGGTAAAGGCTTCTTTTTCCTCTGGATTAGGATACTGTACTGTGCTGAAATTTGGATCAGGGCAGGACTGGCTTTCTACCACAAATACTTGAGAATAACCCAATTCTTTTAAAACTCTTGGAATTAGATAGATGCCAGTGCCATGGAGGGGAGAGTATACTATCTTGAGGTTCTCGCTACCTTGCTGAAAAGCAAGTTTTTTCACTTTTTCCAGGTAGGTAGTATCCAAGCCCCTGTCAATCATGCTCAAAAGCCCCAGGGATTCTGCTTCCTTACGATTGATGACCTTAACTCCCTGGAAGAAGTCTACCTTCCTGATAGCATGGACAATTCTATCAGTCAGGTAAGGTGTAACCTGGCCTCCGTCCTTCCCGTATACCTTATAACCGTTGTATGAAGGTGGATTGTGGCTGGCAGTTATTACAATTCCTGCAAGGCAATTCAATTCTTTGATAGCGAAAGAGAGCTGAGGAGTGGGACGCATTTCTTTGAAAAGCAGGGCTTTAATACCATTGGCAGCGAAAACCAGTGCTGTTTCTAACGCAAATTCGAAAGAGTAATGACGCGAATCGTAAGTGATGGCTATTTTTTTGTCAGTTTTTTCAGGGTAACTGGAGAGAAGAAAATTAGCCAAGCCCTGGGAAGTGTGTCGGACCACATATTTGTTTATCCTATTGGTCCCCGCTCCGGTTAGCCCCCTTAGCCCCCCTGTGCCAAATTCTAGTGCTCTGTTAAAGCGCTCTTTTATTTCGGCAGGATATTGGGAAAGAGATTCCAGTTCTTTCTTGGTATCAAGGTCTATATAGTCGCTGTTTAACCATTTTTGATATAGCTCTTCCCAATGTGTTTCCTTCATCAAGGTATGGATCCCTCCTGTAACAAGTGCAGTTCCTAAGAACTTTTCATAAAACTTTCTGGCAGGTTTTAAGAAAAAGTATGATTTTCTACATTCTACGGAGGTAATTATTTTACCTTCTTGATAATAAATAAGGCTTTAAACATTTTGCAGATATTCAGAAAGCTTTTTCTATAAGAGAAGGATATTTAAAATTCATGTGGAACTAAAAAGTTATAATTATTAAGAATGACTATGCAACAATAAGGAGGGTTGTTCAAAATGGAAGTTGTAAAACATGAGGAAAATTATGCGGTTGTTAAATTTGGGGGAAAAGTGGATATAACGAATTCCCAAGATCTTAAAAATGCCTTGTTGTCTTTATATGATGAAGGGTATAATGATGTTACCATAGACTTTACTAATGTGCATGGTATCGACAGTTCTGGCTTGGGCAAGCTACTTTTATTCCAAAAAAAACTTAGAGAGCGTGGAGGGGAGCTTCGAATTGTTAATATTACAAATGACTATGTGATGAAAATGTTTACCCTGATCCAGTTGAATAAAGTAATATCTATAGAGGGAATTGAGAATAACTAGCTTAGGAATTATCTGCGGACAATAATATCGCTATTTAAAATATGCAGAATGTTTATTGCAATTATATCTTTTTCGAAGTATAAGGTTAACTATAAATTGTGGTTTTGAGCGCTTATTTTTTTATTCTTCAAGCGGTTGGTTACATAGTGTTATTGTTTGATTTATGCTCTTATCTCTGATAAAATAAATTACGTAAAAACGGCAGGTAAAATGGAGGTTGGTTTTTTGTCTTCATCGAACAACCAAAACGAGATATATGACATGATTGTTCTGGGAGCTGGTCCGGCTGGCCTTACTGCAGCTATTTATGCCTGTCGTGCCAACTTAAAAACCGTGGTACTGGAATCTATGGTTAGCGGGGGAGAAATTACTGCTACTGAACAATTAGATAATTACCCTGGTTTTCCAGAAGGAATTAGTGGAGTAGAATTTGGAGAGCGTATGGAAAAACAGGCGCGGAAATTTGGTGCAGAATTAACTTTTTCGACAGTTGAAAAACTAGAACTGCAATCTAATATAAAAAAGGTTTTTTCTGAACAAGGAGAAATTCAGGGTCACACAGTAGTTATTGCAACGGGAACATCCCCCCGCACTTTGGGTGTTTCAGGTGAAGAGAAACTGCGAGGGAGAGGAATCTCCTTTTGTGCTACTTGTGACGGACCTTTTTTTCGGGAGAAAAGAGTGGCTGTAGTTGGAGGTGGGGATTCGGCCGTGGAAGAGGCTCTTTATCTGACCAGATTTGTTGATAAAATCGATCTGATTCACCGGCGTGACACGTTAAGAGCCATACCATCTTTGCAAGAAAAGATGTTTTCCAATCCTAAAATCGAATTTCATAAGAACTGTATTGTGAAAGAGTTTGGCGGGGAACAAAAAATGGAAAAAATTGTTATTGAAAATTTGAATGATTCCTCAACCAAAGAACTCCCTGTAGATGGAGCTTTTCTATATGTGGGACGAATTCCTAACGTGGACTTTATAACAGGAGTAGAGATGGATTCCCAAGGCTTTATTATAACAAACGAAGAGATGGAAACAAATTTGCCCGGGGTTTTTGCTGCAGGAGATGTGCGCCGCAAATACCTTCGCCAGGTATTAACAGCTGCTGCCGACGGTTCTATAGCGGCAGCGAAGTCTATACAGTATCTTAGCTGATCAGTCTTTTTAAGCAAGATATTTAAGAAATTTAATTTTAAAAGGAGGTGTATCCTGGTTTTATAACCTGGATAATTATGAGCGGGAAACCTGTTGATGTCAATGATAAGCAGTTTCAGGAAGAGGTTGTTAAAGCCGAGGTTCCTGTGCTAGTGGATTTTTGGGCATCTTGGTGTGGGCCGTGTCGCATGGTAGCTCCAGTATTGGAAGAGATGGCACAAGACTACCAGGACCGTTTGAAAGTGGTCAAAGTTAATGTAGATGAGAACCCTGACACAGCTTCACACTATAGTGTTATGAGTATTCCGACCATGATCCTTTTTAAAAATGGTGAGGCAGTAGAAACATTGGTTGGTGTACGTAAAAAGGACGAGCTTAGCGAGATTGTAGAGAAAAACCTGTAGGATTTATCGTTAAAATATTTGCGTGTTTCCTCCTTTGCCGGGAACAACAAGGTAGGGGAGGATTTTTATTTTGAATAACTAATACTATCTGAAAAGCTTAAAAAATTAAATTTTTTCTTATCTTGGTAGCAGGGATTTTTTCTTTTTGGTAGAACATAGGAAGTTAAGTTTTGCATGAAGGTTATTTTTGTGCCTGAAATGCTGGAAAGGAGGTGCGTCGAGGGGGAAACGATTTAATGCTTTTTCCAAACATATTTTTAAATTAGGAGGGAAAGAAATGAGAGAAAGGTGGACTTGGCGCGGAGCTTTTGTTGTCGCTGCTGTAGGTTCGGCTGTCGGATTAGGCAACCTCTGGCGGTTTCCTTATGTAGTTTACGATTCTGGTGGTGGGGCCTTTTTAATTCCGTTTCTGGTTGCTTTGCTTACGGCAGGTATTCCTTTAATGATGCTGGAATTCAATTTGGGAAGACGTTTTGCAGGAGCTGCTCCTCTGGCTATGAAGAGGGCCAACCCGTCTTACGAGTTTGTGGGTTGGTGGGCTGTCTTGGCTGGTTTTGGAATAATAACTTATTATGCGGCTATTTTGGCTTGGTCCCTGCGTTATCTCTGGGGAGCTTTCACTGTGGAATGGGGAATGGATGCCGAAGCTTTCTTTTACGACAAAGTTTTGGCGATATCTCCAATTTTGGAAGAAGGGGCTTTCGGATCATTAGGTGGCCTTTCTCCTGCTTTAATTATTGGCTTTATTCTGGGTTGGTTGGCCATCTTTTTTATTGTTTTTAGCGGAGTAAAGGGATTGGGACGTGTAGTTATGGTTACTATGCCTCTTCCGTTTATTCTTATCTTGATACTTATGATACGTGGACTGACTCTGCCCGGCGCAGCGGAGGGTCTCAATTTCTATCTAACTCCAGACTTTACAGCCCTGACCAATCCACAGGTTTGGCTCGCTGCTTATGGGCAAGTCTTTTTTACCCTTAGTCTGGCCATGGGCATTCTAATCGCTTATGCCAGCTACTTACCTAAAGAAGCGGATATTGCCAACAATTCATTAATGACTAGCTTTGCAGATGCTTTTACAGCTTTTGTCTCAGGTATTGCCGTTTTTAGCGTTACGGGTTACATGGCTGGCCAGGTGGGTGTTCCTGTAGACGAAGTGCTTGCTTCCGGTGTAGGTCTGGCTTTTGTGGCTTATCCCGAGGCAATAAGTCTTATGCCTGTGGCTCCTGCGCTTATCGGAGTTATTTTTTTTATTACCATTTTTACTTTGGGCCTGGACTCTGCTTTCTCCTTAACAGAGAGTGTGCTCAGTGCGGTAATGGATAAATTTAATCTTACCCGTAAAGTGGCGGCTCTCGTGGTTAGTGGTTTGGCTTTCTTGGTTGGTCTTATTTTCATTACCCAGGGAGGGCTGCTCTGGCTCGATACTGTGGATTTCTTTATTAACCAATTTGGGTTGGTACTGGTAGGCCTTTTAACCTGCCTTGTTATCGGTTGGGGCTATGGTGCTCATAAGATACGGGAGCAGATTAACGAGGTTTCCGAGATCTATATCGGTGTCTGGTTCGACATCTGTATCAAGTTTATCACCCCTATTGTCCTCATTGTGCTCCTGGTCTTTAATTTGGTTGAGCGGATCAGGGAGCCGTACGAAGGATATCCCACATTTATGCAGATCGTCGGAGGATGGGGTATGGTGGCAGTCCTTATCATTCTGGGGATTGTATTTATGTATATTAAGACCAAAGAAAAGCCTTATGAAGAAGAAGGCGAGGTGGAGTAAATGGAAACTTCAGCTGTTATTTCTTTGATTGTAGGTCTGGTAATCTTTGGTGGAGGTTTTCTCTGGAGTGCTTCGATAGCTAACAGAAAAAAAGGATGGAAATAAAATTTCTGTAAGAACTAGCAGAAAGGCCCGGGAGATCAACCCGGGCTTTTCTTTTCGATATGTCGCAGTTAACTTAAGTTGACAGAGGGTTGTTTCTTTATTAAGATTATAACAACATAATCTTGCATTGTTGAGCAAAATTGGAGGTTTTTAATTTGCAGCTGACTCCCCGTGCTGAGTTGGAAGATAGGGTTATTAGGTTTCAGGAAAGGCTGAAACAGGAAGATCTGCAGGGAGCTCTTTTAAAGGAAAGGGTAGACCTTTTTTATTTTGCAGGTTCTATGCAACAGGGCTATCTTTTTATTCCCACAGAAGGAGATCCTGTATATATGGTTAAGCGCAATTTTTCTCGTGCCTGTGAGGAATCCTCCTGGAATCAGGTAATGAGCTTGAAGAGCGTAAAAAAATTGCCTTTATACCTGGCAGAAGCAGGTTTTAAAAATGTTCAAAGAATAGGTTTAGAGCTGGATGTCCTTCCTGTAAATGAATATTATCGTTTACAGGAGGTTTTGCCTGGAGTTGACTTTAAGGACGTTTCCCTGGTAATTAAGGAAATACGCATGCTTAAGTCTCCTTATGAAGTTGATTTTTTTAGAGAAGCCGGACGGATAGCTGCAGAGATAATGGGAAAGGTTCCTGACTTGTTACAGGTAGGAAAGTCCGAATTAATGGTAGCCGCGGAGATGGAAAATTTATACCGTCGGGCGGGGCACCAGGGATTGCTAAGAATGAGAACCTTTAATACAGAAATGTTTTTCGGGCATGTTTATTCAGGTGTTAACGGAATGAAAAGCACCTTTTTAGATAGTTGTACCGGTGGAGAGGGTCTTACTACCGCCTGTCCACAGGGAGCCGGACGAAAAAAGCTGGCTCCTCACGAACCTATAGGCCTTGATTATGCCAGCATTTATGAAGGATACACTCTTGATCATACTCGTGTATTTTCAATTGGTGAACTTTCCGACGATCTGCTGAAAGCATACTCCTTGGCCAAAAGGATCCAGGATGAAGTTGTTTCCAGGTGTAAACCGGGGGTATCAGTCGAAGATCTTTATACCTTGAGTCTGGAGTTAGCCGCTTCGGAAGGCCTGGAGGAATATTTTATGGGTTATGGAGATGGGAAAGTTAAATTTATTGGGCATGGCGTTGGCCTTGATATTGATGAATTTCCAATTTTATCTGCCGGTCATCATTTTCTACAACCAGGGATGGTATTTGCGCTAGAACCCAAGTTTATTTTTCCTGATAAGGGAGTGGTGGGGTTGGAAAATGTATGGCATATTACGGAAGAAGGAGCAGAAAAGTTGAGCCCTATTGCTGATGATCTGGTTACTGTTCCCATTAAATAGATCCTAAATAGTGTGTTCGGAGGTTGTTTGCATGGCAGAGATAACCTATTACGAGATTATTATAAGGTTGGTTTTAGCTGTTATTTTGGGTGGTGTTGTGGGTTTTGAACGTGAGAGCCATAGGAGGCCGGCAGGTTTCAGGACCCATATCTTGGTCTGCGTGGGGGCTGCCCTAGCGATGATGGTGTCAGCTTACGGTTTCAGTGATTTTCAAGGTTATATGGTTGATCCTTCCCGTATTGCTGCGCAAGTTGTAACCGGAGTAGGTTTTTTAGGTGCAGGGACCATTTTGCGGCATGGTAGCACCATAACAGGCCTTACTACAGCAGCCAGCATCTGGATTGTTTCGGGGATTGGCCTTGCTATAGGTATCGGTTTTTATCTGGGCGCTGTTGTGGCAACGTTGATGGCCTTGATCAGCTTAATAATGCTGCGCAGTATTGAAGGTCCACTGGCCAAGATAAAGCGATTACGCCGCCTCATGATTAGGGGAGTCGACCGTCCCAAACTTGTGGGTAGGATTGGCGCTGTGCTCGGTGATATGGATGTCCATATTACCCATATAGACTTAAGTCATGCCGAATACGAGGAAGAGTTTAACAAAGAGGTTCTTTC